>JASLNQ010000337.1 GCA_030745955.1 Dehalococcoidia bacterium
CTTAAACGCGTCCGTCGCGCTGCGCTCCCCGGTCGCCAAGCCCCCGTTGGCCACGATAAGCCGTTGGAAGCGATCGAGGTTGTCGATAAGTACACGTATGCCGATCAGGCTCCCCCAGTCTTGGCAGAAGAGGGTCGTGTTGTCGAGGTCGAGGTAGGAGTACAGCGTCGTGCCGCGAGCGCCGATCTCGAGGGTCACGCGGACATCGTCGATCCGGAGCTCCGATTCGAGGTCCAGCTTGAAGCGGATCCCTTCCGGGAACTCCGACTCCACGCTCGAGCTGACAATCCGCACGGTTTCTGCCGACTGCGCGACGACACGGGTTGCACCCGAGTTCATCCCGACCACAGCCATCACGGCGACGATAGCGAGCAGGGCCGCCGCGAATTTGCGGTGAAATAGGTTTTTCAGGGCGTCAGGCAATCTCAAGAGGTATCCAGGTTTACGGACCAGCCAGACCTGTACTAACCGTTTTACGCCAGTGCGCACATAAAAGGATGCAAATAACGGATCATTCCGGACCGATTGCCCGCCAGGCGTCGATAAACCGCCAGGCCGCACTGAGTGGTGTACCAACCCCGAGAATCCACAATGCCGCCATCGGATATCCAGCCACCAGGGCTACGACCATGATAGCCACACGCTCGGGCCGGGTGAGGAAGCCTGCCGTGCCCTTTACGCCCAGCCCCTCGGCCCGGGCACGCACATAGCTGACCATCAACGACCCAGCCACCGCGATGAACGCCAACACCACACCCGTGTCGTTCGCTTCTGTCCCCGACAGGAAATAAACCGCCAACCCTGTGAGGACGGCAACTTCAGCCACACGGTCGAACACCGAGTCCATAAAGGCTCCGCGATTGCTCACGCGCCCTGTCGACCGGGCGATGCCACCGTCAAGCAGGTCGAATGCCGAGCCGACGAGGACGAGTATCCCGCCGATTACAAATTCGCCTTCACTCGCGAAATACCCGGCCCCAACTGCGATGAGCAACCCCACGACCGTTGCGGTGGCGGGTGTGAACTTGAGCGCGACCAGCAGCGAAACCGCCGGACGTTCAAACCACCTGGAAATAGAGCCGCGGAACGCGTAGCGGACCGTCTGGAGATCGGGCAAGTTTTACAGGCCCCCGAAGTGCGCCGGTGGCACAGGCCGCTTGTCTCGGACCTCGGCGTAGTAGTCAAGCACCCGGTCTGCTACGCGGCTCCAGCGATACTGGTTCACCGTGGCCCTGCCATCGACCGCGAACTGGGTCCGCAAACCCGGGTTCTCGATCAGCTTCTTGATTGCCTGGGCCATGGCAGCCTCGTCTTTGGGCGGGACCAACAGGCCTTCTCTCCCATCGGTCATGACCGAGGCGAACCCGGGAATGTCGGAGGCGACGATCGGGGTCGACGCCGACATCGCTTCGATGATGATGAACCCAAAACTCTCTTTGCCGGTGTTGGGCGCGAGGAATATGTCGGCGTTCTGGTAGTAGCCCGGCAGCTCGGCGTCGGTGACCGGTCCGACAAACACAACGTCGTCCAGCGAGCGCTCGCCCATGATGCGGTACGATTCCCGATCGGGGATGCCAGCGCCCACCACGATCAGCCGGAGGTCCGGGTACTCCCACTTCAACAGCGAGTAAGCGCCGAGCACGTATCGAAGGCCTTTGCGGGGTTCGTTCATGCGCCCCACGAACACCAGGTTCATGGCGTCGTCCTTCAGGACGGACGGCTTGGGTGCGGGAGTCGAGAACCTTTCAACGTCCAGGCCGTTCGGGATCACCCGGTAATCGCCTTCGAAATATCGGCTTGCGAAGTCCCTGGCGGGTTCCGAAACCGCAATTCGTCCGTTCAACCGGATCGCCCCCCGGTTCAGGACTTTCTTCCAGAACATGTAGCCCTTGCCACGACCTTCGTTGTAGGCATGGAACGTGCCGATTGTCGGGGAAGGCGAAAAACGCGAGGCGGTGAGGGCGAACATCGGCATCAACGGTTCGTGGATGTGGACGATGTCGAACTGCTCATTGTCAAGCATCGTCTTCAATCGCCATTCGTGCCAGACAGATAAAGAAATCCTGGCCACCGAACCGGCGGTCGGCACCGGTACGGACCTGCCGAACGTTCGCAGATCGGCGTCGCCAACATCTACGGCCGATTCATTGCGGGTGCAGGGCGCGAGTATGGAAACTTCGTGGCCGCGAGACTGCAGTTCACGGCCCAGCGAGGCGATGTGACGTTGAACGCCGCCCGAGTGCGCGAAGTCGTAGGGAGAAACCTGGGCGATCCTCAAATGCTCACTCCCCCGGAGTTTCCGGCCAAACTGAAAAAGCTGCGTTGCCGCCGAATCAAGATTACGCAATCATATTGGAAAACCAGCGGTGAGCACTAGTTTTCCCGATGCGAAACAACTTCAGCCGGGGAGCTGTTGCGGGCTGGGAAGGTGGAGGGTTCAGGGTAATTCCTGGCTTTCGACGGGTCGCTCGAACCCGACTCACACAACAACCAGATTTCCCGATCGAAGCGGAGGGACCTCAAGGCCAACCGGTGAACCGACGTCGGATCAACCTCCCCGCTAACTCACCGTCGCTGCCGGAGACCGGCCGACTCAATCGTGTGAATATCACCAGCCCAAAACGCCCAACTGTCACTCCAAACGCCCAACTGTCACTCCAGACGCCCAACTGTCATTCTGGACGCCCAACTGTCATTCTGGACTTGATTCAGAATCTCCTTGCACATCGGGTAAACCTGTGACCCGCGCAAACCGCGATCCCCACCACCCCCGGATCTCTCCGCTACGGTCGAGACAGGTTGCTTCGAAAGCCTGGAAAAAACCCTACTCGGCCTCTGGGTCGTGGCCCTCGGCAAACGACTCGACTGCACGTCGTGC
>JASLNQ010000338.1 GCA_030745955.1 Dehalococcoidia bacterium
TCGCCCAACGCTCCATTTTCCCAGCACTTACGACACCGATGAAACGAGACCGATTTCGATCATGTCAACAGAGCCGGTTTGATTCAGTATCCCAACCACCCTCAACCACCCAAAAATGCCAGGCTCAACCACCCGTACCCCGAACCCCGAACACGGAATACGGAACACACACCCTAACCCGGAAGCCTTCTAGTCATCCCGAACGCCACCGGTTCGAACTCCCGACTCCGCCAGAATCCAGAACCCTCGACGTTGGTCGTTTCGAAATCGACCGTCACAAACGGGGCCTTCAGCTCCTTCGCCCACCGGAATATGTCGTCAAGCATCGCCTGCCCCACGTCGTTGTCCCGGTGATCGATATCGACGAACGCGCCATTGATACCGGGGACCGCCTCGTTCCGGAGCCCCCTGGTCTCCTGTAACCCCAACCGACAGCTAACGAACCCGACGATGACGCGATCGATTTCAGCGACGCTGATGTACGAGCCTTCTCGCGGAATAACGTATTTCGACCTGTTTTCAGGATAGTTGGCGAGGTCCAGGGGGAGCGAAACAGGGGGCTGGGCAAGGTGAGTCCAGAGCTGCCGGTCCAGGTCGATGATCGCCGGTATGTCACCGGATTCAGCGGCCCGTATCGTGACGCCAGCGGGGAGTTCTCTCGGAATCGGCTGTGGGGGGAATGACAAAACACCATCCATCATGTGAACGCCAAATTCGAGATTCGCGATAGCAGTTTTCATCGCCACTTCAGAGGCGTAGACGCCGAAGATATGAACCGCCGAATCGTCGACCTGGCCGCTCCGAGTCAGCCAGGCGTACATCCCGTTCAACACCCGGTCCGGAACCGGGCCTGCCACCCCGTGTGCCCACTCGGGAGAGTAGAAAGTCTTTTTCGACTGATAAAACTCGATGAACCGCCCAGCCACAAAACCCTGCAACTCGCCGTTCTCGTGAGCGACGACCGACCCACCCTTCCCGGCCCATTCCAGGAGATCGCCGGCCAGTACGGGTGAAGTGAACGCGTCCGCCATGAACGCACGGTTGCCCGCGCAGACAGAACGGTAATTCGAAATGACCAGGTCGGCGGCCTGTCGCGCAAACCGCTCGTTCAGGGTGAAATATTCCATGCGGCGAAGACTATTCGATGATCCGCACATGTAAACGCCGGACGGATGACCAATTTTGAGGAGGCGCGTACCCGAATCATGGAAAAACGCAGACATTCCCACCCGTCGCACCCGTCGCACAAACTCAAGCCCGAACCCCACTCCAAACCTACGTGTCCATCCATCAGTACAATCCGGGCACGCAGCAGCTACCAGAGTTGTACGACGCCGAACGGATCCAGCCAGCGAACGGAGAACACCGTGCCAACCGGAGCGCAGAAGATCGCCGAAACCCTCATCGAACTCGGAGTGGACCACGTCTTCGGCATTCCCGGCGGCGCCACCGGCGCTATCTACAACGGCCTGTTCGACAAGCAGGACAAGGTGAAAGTCATCCTCACCCGCCACGAGCAGGTAGCCTCGGTCATGGCCGACGTTCACGGTCGGCTGACCGGCAAGCCCGCGGTCCTCATGGGCCAGGGTGCGTTCATTGGCACCAGCGGCGGCTTCGGCATCGCCGAGGCCTACCTGAGCCACTCGCCCATGCTGGTGATGACCGACACGTCGGACTACGGCTTCTGGCAACTGGGCGGCAACCAGGAGGTTTCGGGTGAGTACGGGACGGTCGACCTGCT
The DNA here is from genome assembly GCA_030745955.1 of Dehalococcoidia bacterium. The sequence continues at coordinate 1,742 of JASLNQ010000338.1, forward strand.
GACCATTCTCCGGTCGATGACGAAGTACACCACGCTCGTCACGACGCCGAACGAGGCCGTACTCGGCACGCAGCTCGCCGTGAAACACGCAACGTCAGGCGCCTTTGGACCGGCCGGTGTGTTGCTGCGCAGCGACGCCGCCTTTGGGGATATCGATCCCGACGCGACGCCACGCCTGCACGACTCGGCGGGCTACCTCAGCAACGTCGAGACGGTCTCGCCCCCCGAAACGGTCCAGCGCACCGCCGAACTCCTCAACGAAGCAGAACGGCCCGTGATCGTGGCCGGGAACGGCGTCCACATCGCGAACGCCCACAAACAGCTGCGCGAACTGGCCGAGCTACTGGCCATTCCGGTCACGACCACCTACAAGGGCAAGAGCGCCATCGAGGAAACCCACCCGCTGGCGGTCGGTCCGATGGGCATCTATGGCCTTGAATCGGCAAACCGCACCGTGAACGAAGCGGACGTCGTGCTGGTAGTCGGTGCCCGCCTGCGGCCCCAGGACACCGCATCGCACCACCCCGAGTTGCTGAGCCCCGAACGCCAGCGCATCATTCAGATCGACGTCGACCCACGCAACGCCGGGTGGACCGTGCCCGTCGAACTCGGGCTGGTCGGCGACGCCCGCGCCATTCTCGACCAGGTCCTCGTAGTGGCCCGCACCCTGGTGTCTGAAAAAGACGAACCGGGACGTGAACAGAAAATCCTGGAACTCACTGAGCGCAAGCAGGAACTGCACTTCTTCGACGACTCACCCGGTCTGCAATCCGACCAGGACCCCCTGCTGCCGCAACGTCTCGTCCGGCTACTGCAGGAAAACGTCGATCCCCTGGCAATAATCACTCTCGACGCCGGCAACAACCGGGTCTGGATGCACCACTTCTACAAGTCACAACGCGCCGCCACCTTTCTGAACCCCGGCGGGATAGCGGGCATGGGCTGGTCGGTCCCCGCGGCAGTGGCCGCGAAGCTCCTGCGACCGGGGCGGCCCGTGATGGCCGTGACGGGCGACGGCGGCTTCGTCATGACCTCCAACGCAATATCTACCGCGGTCCAGTACGGCCTCCCGGTCGTGATCGTGGTCCTGAACGACGGCGGCCTGGGCATGGTGCGTGAGAACC
>JASLNQ010000339.1 GCA_030745955.1 Dehalococcoidia bacterium
CCTGCAAACCGTCCCACCGGGAATAAGAGGGTGCAAATATGGTGCCTGACCGGTTCAATATCCAATCACGCACAGCTAGTAAGCGTACCACGGAGTCGGCAGATCCGATTGGATTTTGAGAACGAATTCAGGGCGCTCGCGCAGCGACATGCAGCTCCCACCACATCGAAACAAAAAGTCGACTCCACGGGTCAGGAAATGAATTCCCGAGTGCTGCAGTGGTATCATTCAGGGTGTATCGCGCAGGTTCAACCGGGGTTGAACCCATTCCAAATTTGGCGCTGCCAAACCGGAGCTGGCGGCAAAACGCCCGAGGGATACGCCGAATACCGGGGAGTTCGTCATGCTTGTGCCCATGAAGGTGGACTACGGGGTCAGGACCCTCGTTTACCTCGCGCAACAGGATGATCCCGAGTTCACGTCCACATCCGATATCGCCCGTGCCCAGCACATCCCCGAGCCCTACCTTTTGCGTATCTGCTCGGAACTGCAGAAATCCGGGCTGATCGAGTCCAGGCGGGGCCCGCAGGGCGGTCACAAGCTCGGCAGGGCCGCAGATTCCATCTCGGTAAGCGATGTCGTGAACTCGGTCGACTATTCACTCGCACCCATCGACTGCGTTGAAGAGCCCGAGGGCTGTAGGCTCTCCGGGGCTTGTTCGCAGCGCGAGCTCTGGAGTGATGTCGAAATGATGCTGCTAGAGCACCTGAGCAAAGTGAAGATCAGCGAGCTGGTAACCCAGCAAATGTCGATGTCGTCCACAGTCCCGGTGAAGGCGAACTTCTAGGGTTCAAGGCCTGCATCCGGATCGACAGAGTTGAATCTAACTGCCAGGTGATCGCACCGACCCGCAGCAGGCTGAACCCGGCCGTTGTCATTGATCCATGCCGATCAATCGATTTGGCCCGTGTTCTGAATCCCGCCTGCGGAGTAGAATTCAAAGCGAACGTCCCGTCGAACTCGGATCAGGCGCAAACAGGCGAACCCGTTTCCGGCGACCGGACTTGAAGATGAGGTAAATCTAGGGAAATGCCACAGACCAACGGCTTCACCCCGCTAACGCCGGGACAGGTCCAGCGATACAGTCGCCACCTGATCATGAACGGTGTCGGCAGCGTGGGCCAGCGAAAACTTATCGACTCAAAGGTGCTGATCATCGGTGCGGGCGGCCTCGGCTCGCCAGTGGCCCTCTACCTGGCGCTGGCCGGCGTGGGGACCCTCGGCATCGTCGATTTCGACACCGTTGACGTTTCAAACCTGCAGCGCCAGATTCTGCACACCGACGCCGATGTTGGGCGCCCCAAGGTGATTTCCGCAAAAGAAACCATTGAAGCGCACAACCCCGACGTCAACGTAATTCTCCACGAGGAACCGATCGATTCGGACAACGCGATGGACATCATCCCCGAATACGACATCGTCGTGAACGGGGCCGACAACTTCGCCACCCGGTATCTCGTGAACGACGCCGCGTTCCTGGCCGGCAAGCCGCTCGTCGATGGCGCAATCCTGGTGTTCGACGGACAGGCCACAACGTACCAGCCCGGCCAGGGTTGCTACCGCTGCATGTTCCCCGAGCCGCCTCCCCCCGGCGAAGTGCCCAACTGTTCGGAGGCCGGCGTGATCGGCGCGCTTCCCGGACTGGTCGGTTCGATCCAGGCCCTCGAGGTCATCAAGCTTGCGATGGAAGTGGGTGAAACCCTGACCAGCCGCATGCTGCTGATCGACGCACTGACGATGGACTTCCGCGAGATCAAGATCCGCCGTAACCCGGAGTGCAAACTCTGCGGAGACACACCCGAGGTGACGGAACTGATCGATTACGAAATCTTCTGCGGAATCCTGCCGCCAGAACAGAATCAAGAGCAGATGGTGTCGGCCGACTGATCGGCCGGCACCTCGCCGCTTGCCACATCTCCCGATCGCCCCGGCGCAGAAACGAACGATCCCACACACCTTACGAAAGAACTCTTCTTGGCTTCACCCTTTGTCGCGCCCTTCACGGCAATAAAGAAAGACGCAATCGACGCCATTGGCAACACGCCGCTGGTCGATGTTACGGTCCTCAGCCCCGATCCCAGGGTCCAGATCTATGGCAAGCTGGAATCGGTGAACCCGACGGGCTCCGTGAAAGACCGCGCCGCCAGGTCGCTAATCCAGGACGCCGAAAACAAGGGGCTCATCAAGCCGGGCGACACGATTCTCGAACCGACCTCGGGTAACACCGGCCTGGGCCTGGCTATGGTCGGGCGGCTCAAGGGCTACGACGTCAAGGTGGTTATGCCGGCGAGCGTCCCGCCCGAGCGCGTGCAGTTGCTCGAGGCCTACGGGGCCGAGGTCATTTTCTCGCCAGCCGACAAGGGCACCAACGAGTCGATCGTCATGGCCCAGCACATCGCTGAAGAAAACCCGTCGTACTACATGCCCTACCAGTACGGCAACATGGCGAACCCGCACGCCCACTACACGACCACCGGCCCCGAAATAGCACGCGACATGCCCGATGTCGATGTGTTCGTAGCCGGGCTCGGTACCGGTGGCACGCTCATGGGAGTGGGCAGGGCGCTCCGGGAGCACAACCCGGGTGTGCAGATCATTGCTACCGCGCCGCACCCCGACGATAAAGTGCAGGGCCTCCGCTCGATCGAGCACGGCTACATCCCGCCAATCCTTGACCTCGACAGGCTCGATGGCCGGATTCTTATCGAGGGCGAAGAGGCGTTCTACTGGACGCGCAGGCTGCTGACCGATGCCGGAGTCTTCGTTGGCGTGTCATCCGGTGCGACCTTCGCCACCGCCAGGAAAATCGCATCGAAAATGTCGGAGGAAGGTCGCGAAGGCAGGATCGTTGTC
>JASLNQ010000033.1 GCA_030745955.1 Dehalococcoidia bacterium
CCGAAAATACGTTAGCCATCCTCGATGGTCAGCCTCCTACCGATGCAGTCACTCAAACCGACACTGAGAAGTGACCATCTCCGCTCAGATCGATTCATGGCGTTGAATACGCTGGCGGACTTAAGTAAAAAGAGACTGTTTCTGAAGTGGAGGGCTCGGGCTGGCGTGAGCCCGTTCCAAAACGAGCGCTGAGACAGCCTTTGACGGCTGATCGTCCCGTTTTTCACCTTCGTTTTCCATCCCACGTTCTCGCCCCGGTCGTCGACAAACTTGCCGGCCTGGGGCCTCGATTTCGGGCACGGCCCTGTTCCTTCACATGGAATTCGTTCGGGGAGTTCAAACCCGTCGCTCCTGGAGGTCCATCCCGACGAGGAACGGCATCCCCTCTGGGACCATGGCTATATCGGCAGGGCGGAAGTGAAGGGCAATACCGTGATCCTGCCCGAAACGCCGGGTTTTGGCGTGGAGTTCAACCCGGACTACCTCGACCGCTTCGGCACGAAACTGGTGTAGGTTGCGGGATTCTGAAAGGAACCTTCGCTTCAGCTCAACCGCCGTGTTATCGACCTGGTCCGAGTGAATCTTGCGACCGGCACGACCCAGTTGATTCTTGAGGGTGCAGACAACGGCGTTGGCGCAGTGGGGAACGACCACTACTTCTACGGCGAAGGTGGGAACGGAAGGGTGTTCATTATTGACCTGGAATTCGAGGGCGCGGTGGTGACGGAACCCTTGCAAGATTCGGACCTGGATTTCAGCAAGGCAGGAGAATTCCAGCGATAGGGGGTTTCCCCCATCAGCTTCTCGACTGGATGTTCCATGGATTACTCGTGGAACATCCAGTCGAGAAGCACAAATAGCTTTCGCGAGACGCAGATTTTCCAGACCGCTATCCGTAGATTCGATTCCCTCAAGGCCCGCGAAGCCCGGCTCTCACTCGAACGATTTAGCGCAAGCCGGTTTCATGCGTGGAGCCTTGCCCACTCGGGATCGGGGTGAGTGGCAATGTAGTCGTGGTTGAGCTCGTACCCAAGTCCGGCCCTGTCGGGCAGATGAAGGTGTCCATCCCGGACGTCAAGCGGCTCCGTAATCACGGCGTTATAGTTTTCCAGCACGCTCTCCGACATTTCAAGCCGGTAGATATTGGGTACGTTCATTAACAGGTGGGCGCCGGCGATCAGGTTGAAAGCCCCCGATGCGTCGTGAGGTGTGATTGGCACGTAGTAAGTCTCGGCAAGCACGGCAATCCGCTTCATCTCCGATATACCGCCGGTCCAGCAGACATCAGGCTTGATGTAGTTGACCAGGCCTTCCTGCAGGTAGGGTGCGAAGTCCCAGCGGGTGTATTTGCGCTCACCGATGCACAGATTGACGTCCGTGTTGCGGCGGAGCTGGCGGTGCGCATCAAGGCTCTCCGGCTGGAGCGGCTCTTCGAACCACGTCAGGTTGAACTTCGACATCCGGTTGCACATTTCAGTAGCGGTTGAGACGTCAAAGTTACCGTGGGCGTCGATCATCAGCTCAATGTCGGGACCCACTGCCTCACGCAGCGCGCTCATCAGATTTTCTGCGTAGGCGGCGCCCGCAGCCGAGATCTTACCGTCGACAAACCGGCGGTGGTGTCTTCTCATTTCTGGATCGAACGGGTCGAGTCCCAGTGCCCGGTAACCGAGCGAAACCAGGCGCTTCGCATCGGCGACACAGGCATCGATATCGTTGAGCGAACCGACGCCTGTGTAGACAGGCACCGAATTGCGGATTTTGCCGCCAAGGAGGTCCCAGACGGGACGACCGAGAGCCTTTCCCTTGATGTCCCACAACGCGGTGTCGATCCCACTGGCGACCGTGGTACCGAACCCACGTGAACCCAGCGTACCGAAGCGGCGATAAATTCGGTGCCAGATCGCGTCGATGTTCGCCGGGTCCACGCCCAGGAGCCCTTCCGAGAAGTCATATCCCTCGAGATCGTCCCTGAGCATTTCGTATGCGCGGCCCACAACGAGCGCTCCGCCGCCACCTGCGTTAGTCGCTTCGCCGACCCCGGTTATGCCCTCATCGGTATCTATCTCAACAAACAGCCACGAATTTAGACTGCCCTCGGGCCGGGTGATGTATACGCGCAGATCGGTAATTTTCATCGGTAGCCAGTCTTTTCTTGTTAGCGACAGGTTTCGGCCGCACACCAGGCCTGCCCGGACCGTCGCACTCACAGGTTGCCCGGGTTTCGTCTGCGGTTTTCACCGGGATGGTAACGCGGTTTTCCTGGCGCCCGGGTGGCGCGACTACCGGACCCTTGGCAGCTTTCACTCCAACTCCGGGCATCACTATCACCACACACGCAGGCACTTGTCTCGACATTGTCGTGGGAATAAGCTCACAGCACTTCGAAACGGGAGATGAGAGTGTTTGAACAAACCTTACCCGTCGGCAGCTAGGAGAAAACAATGACGCTTGGAGTCGCGATACTTGGAACGGGCCGGCTTGGTGGGAGATACATCGGCTCAGTCAATGCATGCCAGGAGGCGGAGACCCGCGTGGTTGCAGAACCCAGGGAAGAGCAGGTTTCGGACCTGAGAACCGCGCACCCTGATATCGACTTCGTGGCTGATTACCGGGACGTACTCCAGCGCGACGACATCGACATAGTTGTCGGCACGCTCCCACACTGGCTGCACTACCAGGCTTCGATCGATTCTCTTGACGCGGGAAAGCATGTATTTCTCGAAAAGCCAATGGCGCTGAGCACCATCGAGTGCGACGAAATGCTCGCCGCCGCAAAATCCAACAACCGCTTGCTGATGACAGCCCACACCCAGCGTTACTTCGGCGAAAACATCAAGATGAAGGAAATCATCGACTCCGGGGATCTCGGAGAGGTAGTCATGGCGAACGCAATGTGGGTCAAGCCACTCGTCCCGGACAGCCGTCCTCCCTGGATGCTGGAACAGGACAAGGGTGGTGGAATGGGCCAGATGGACGGTACGCACCTGATCGACCGCCTGATCTGGCTGCTGGGCGACGATGTCCGTTCCGTCAGTGGAACGAGCAGCAACTTCACCCACCCCCACCTGAATGCCGATGACTCAGGGCATCATTTCATCCGCTGGGAGTCAGGTGTCACGGCATCGATCACTCGCATGGGATGGGTTCACGGCATCACCGAGTACGGCGCTGACTACTATTTCACGAACGGCCAGGCAAAGCACCGTCGGGCCTATTCGGGAATCGGCAAGACGGGTGTATGGATTGAGCGGAACAATGAGTGGGAGGAAGTTCCTATCGATGAAATTAATTCGCAAGAAGTGCAGTTCAACGATTTCGTTCAAGCAGTGATCCGGGGCGATTCCGATTCCCCCACACCGATGACACACGGGCGAAGGGTCCTGAGAGTCCTTGAAGCCACCGAAGAGTCACACCGGTCAGGACAAGAAGTCAGAATCGATGACCTGATGAACTGACATGGTCTCCCCGGCCTTGATCGACGAAGGTGAATGCGGTTCCGTTCGGCCGCTCAGGTGTGACTGGGAACGCCCGGGTCGAAACTTATCAGCAACCAGTACAGCTAGCTGTTATCGGAATCGGTCGCGAGGTTTTCGCCGCGAAGCCGGCCCACCCTGATGTCGTGCTTCCCCGGGTAGCGCACCGGTAGATGCCCATCTTCGATCATCAAGTCGAGTGGATTCGCCAGCGTCTTCATCGGCATTTCTACCTGTACGTGCAGGCGTGCCGATTCATAAACGGCGTGGACCATCTCCAGCGCCTTGTAACCGTTTTTACCGTTGCCCCGGTGGTAGTCAGATCTGCCGGAAGTCCAGTCGGCAAGCTCACGGGCCTGGGCCGCGCCACCCTCGACCCACTCGAACCGGTCGGCTCCATACTTGAAAAACTCACCGTCCGGTTTGTGGTGGGCCCATCCTGCCGATTTCGCGTTCATCAGGTACAGATCGTCCGTCGTCATCTCGATCATGCCGTCTGAACCGTAGATCCTGGCGCCCTGCCAGCGGACAGGTGTCAGGTCGGACACGATCATTGCCTGGGCATCGTTCGCGAATCCGAACACGGCTAACGCCCTGTCTTCGATCTGGGTGGAGCGCTCCCAGTGGTCAGTTTCTCGTTCGACGTTCCCCATCACCCATGTGCACTCAACGTCGCCCAGCAGGTACCGGAACATGTCGGTCTGGTGCGAGGCATAGTTGGGCAGACCATCGCCGGCAACACTGGTGATCAGCCGGACATCACCTATTTCGCCATCCTCGATCATCTGTTTCGCGAGTGTGTAGGCAGGCAGGAATCGGCGTTGGTGGCCAATAACCAGCTTGACGTTGTTACGTTCGCAGACCATCAGCATGTCAGCGGCGGCGCTCAGGCTGTCTGCCATGGGCTTTTCACAGAGGATTGCCTTCACACCGTCCGCCGCTGCTACAGCGATGGTCATTGGCGCATGACCGCTGTGCCAGACTCCGATCGAAACGACATCGGGTTTGGCCACCTGGAGCATCTCTCGGAAATCGGTGAAGTGCTCGGCTTTGTAGTCGTCGTGTTCAGCGAACACCTCGTCGTACTCGTTCATAACGTCCCGACTGAGATCGGCCAGGGCAACGATTTCGAACTGGCCACTGGCTAAATAACCGCGTGAGTGGTTCTGTGTCATGCCGCCGCTGCCGATCACACCAACGCGTAGCTTGCCTGCCAATTTTCCAACTCCAGTAATCACTGTCCGACAAATTCACACGGAGTCTACAGGGCCGGATGACCTGCCTCCGCAAGCTGACCTTCTCGCCGGGTAAAAGGAACTTAGCTGCACGCACAGGCGACCGCTTAATTCCCTCTCCCCGACGTGCTGTCCCAGCGATCGCTCCTGGCGGCGATCAACTCCTGCTGCAACACAGCTTCCAGGTCCTCGTACAGCCACTCGAACCCCGAAGCCCGCAGCTTCTCGGGGAACGCCCGCTGGCTGTAGAGCATCGTCTCCTGCCCCATCTCGCCGAAAACCAGCCTGACGACCGGAGACGGCACGTTAAGCCACGCCGGGCGCGAAAGCGTTTTGGCCATCTGCCGCGTAAAATTTTCGTTGCGCACGGGGGTCGGCGCGGTGAAGTTCACCGGACCGGATAACTCCTCGTGTCCGATCATGTAAGACAGCGCGTTCACGACATCGGTGAGCGCTATCCACGACCACCACTGCCGGCCGGTGCCCAGTTTTCCACCGAGTGCGGTCTGGAACGGCACCCGCAGCTTGCTTAGCAGGCCACCCTGCCGGGCGATGATCAGACCGAACCGGGGGTTGATCACTCGTATACCGGCCTCCCTCGCGGCCTCAGCGGCGGCCTCCCAGCGGACTGCGGTATCGGCGAGGAATCCCTCTCCAGGTGGTGATTCCTCGGTGAGCGGCTCTTCACCACGGTCGCCGTAGAAGCCGATCGCGGACGCCACGATGAAAACCTTCGGCTTCGTCAGCATTCCCGCGAGCGCCTGGGCGAGGAGCCGCGTCGACCGGACCCGGCTCTCCCGGATCAGTAACTTTCGCTCGGCGCTCCAGCGTCCACCCGCGATCGAGACTCCGCCAAGGTGAATCGCGGCATCTATGCGCCCGATGGTGGCTGAGTCGAACGAGCCGTGCTCCGGGTCCCAGCCGATCTCCGTGATGCGAGCCTCCGGGTTCGGGCTACGCCTGACAAGTTGGACAACCTGGTGGCCATCGTAGGTGAGGGCGGTTATTAGCTCCTTGCCGACCAGCCCGGAACCACCCGACACGAGGATTCGCATACAGCTCCTGTTGCAGGCTCAAAATGTTGCCCGCGTATTTTATTGGGACATTGGGCTATTTCGCTGCGTGACCGTGCCGTGCCTGTTTTTACACCCGGCCAGCACGCGGCGCTCCCGGCTCCGAACGTTCTCACTCGAACGGAGCGTCCCGGTACGGCGCGCCGGATCTCCCCGAAATTCAACATGCATGCTCGAAATCCCCCGTTTCCCCACTTTCGGACTACGAAAAACACCGACCGGGCGCGGTGAGGGGCATGACTCGTATCTCCGTTCTCAGTTCGGGCGGACCACTACGACCACCCGGCCCCTGGCGGCGCGCAAGCGGTCCGTATTGCGAGTTTCTTCACGCCAAACCCGCAATCCCGGCGGTTCCTTTCACCCAGCGCGGGTCGCGGGTGTGAACGATTCGAGGAGCGATACAACCCTTCAAACTTCAAGTAAGTAAGTCGAGTTTTCGGAGGAGTTATGTCGAGAATCCTACGATTCCCGGGCAGTAGCGGAAACAAGCGGCGCATTGTGAGGCGTGTAGTACGGCGCGCACCTGCGAGTACCCGTACCGTGAGACAGGGAGGACCTCGCCGGCTGGGCGAGTGCCCGGTCAGCACGCGGCAGATCCCCACGCGGGTTTTACAGCAGCCGATAACCCGGCGCGTTTCCGAGCGGCCTGAGATAGATGAACCCGGCAAGATCGCCATCTATGCAGGGTTCGAGTTCGACTGCGAGCTCCATGAATGCCTCGACGACCTCGACAGCGTGATGATCGTCGGCACGGTCGAGACGGCCCAGTCGATGGTCGCCATGACCGCGATGTCAAAAGCCGACCTCGCGATCGTCGAGCTCGACCACGGCGACGAATTTACCGGCCTGAACGTTGCACGGGCGGTGGCCGCCAACTCGCCAGCCTGTGGAATTATGGTCTACACCCCGGCGCTCACTCCCAGGGGTTTTCAAGCGCTGTGGGTCTACGGCTCCGAGCAGTGGTCGATCATCACCAGGGCCTCGCTGGCCAACCCGGCCCATATCCGGGCGACCGTGAAGTCGGTGGTCAGGGGGCTACCCTGGACCGAACCCGGCGTGCAGCGCCAGTGGGCCGAGCTTGGGGAGCGTCCCCGCAGCGAAGAAGACCGCAGAGTGCTGATGCGAGCGGTCGCCTAGGGCGAAACAGTGATCACGGCTAAGCCCGTAACAATTGAAAACCAGAAAGCCCCGGAACTACCTGTCGTATCCGGGGCTTTTCGCGCTAACAGCACGCCCTCTTCTCGATCCCTGTGGAGAGACGCAGGCCGGTCCCGCAAACTGGCTAACTTGCCGTCCTGATCGAAGCGCCGATATACAGTTTGGCGCGTGGCTATGGGGAAAGATGGCAGGCACGGAGCGGGCGGATTCGTTGAATATTCCCGTGTTGATTGACGATCCCGGATCAAGTCCGGGATGACATGTTCGCGGGATTCCGGTCGGCCGTTAAGCCCTTGCTGCCGCAACTTTCTCAAGCATTGCCGGGGGCAGTGGGAAGATCCACCCGCGGTTCTGGATGATTGCCCGTGCCAGTTCCGGTGGGATCGCCACGATGATCTCGGGCTCGATCGAAAAACGGCCCGTGAACCCGCCAATGGCGCTGCGGGCATGCACACCCGAGTAGCTCTCGTCCTCGCCATCGACGGCGAACACACCGGCACCACCGCCAAAGACCGACTGCCAGCGCTGAGAAAACCCGTTCATCACTGCCGGCCCGCCGTTGAAGGCAACATCGGTCGAAACGACCATGCCGAGCGCCTTCACCGTGTACAGCACGTCGTTGAGGTCGCCGCCCTCACCGCCGCATACCAGGCCCCAGTGCAGCCGTTTGATCATCGAGTCTGCAATCCACTCCGCAGCGTCCTGCCCCTCCTTGATCCGGTCGGGATCGTCATACATCTGCCCGGGTCCGTAACCGTGGCCAGAGAGATACGCCAACCCTGATTCGTGGAACACGATGCCGCAGATGTTTGCGGCCTTCAGGTCGACTACATCGTCGGCGAACGAGCCCATGCCGATTTTGAGCTCCCTGATCCGGTCGTAAACGTCGAACTTGCGCCTCAGGTGATCGGGTACCACGGAGTTGTCGTAAAACTTGCCCATTCTGGGGCTCCTTTCGGTCAGCGTATTTTTTTTGCGACGATCGTTGGCGGTTGCGTGTAATGCCAGCCCGCAGCTCAACTGGCTAATCTTCGAGCAGATTCGACAGGTATCGGACAGCTGCGGGCAGGGCGTCGGTAGAGGGCACGCCCCCACGGGGTTCGTAAACAATCGAGAGCGGCCCGCTGAACCCGGCGTTTTTCAGGATGCGAACTATACGTGGGTAGTCGAGCCATCGCTCATCGCCAGGTTCCGCAAAGTAGAACTTGGTACGCGCCATCACGGCGCGGGGCGCACACATCTCGATCGACTCGTAGAGCTCAGGTCTTGCGGCGTTTCCTGGCGAACCATTCCCGCTGGCCCCGGGAGAACCCTGGAACTGCCCGGTGTCGAGGACATACGCAAGGGCAGGGCTTCCGATTTCGTCGAGCATCCGGTTGACCAGCGCACCGGTCGAGGGCGTCGAACCGTGGTTGTGGTTGTGGAGCAGCACGGTCACCCCGGCGCGCTCCGCGTACTCGCATATTCGCTCGTACTTATCTCGCACAGCCCGGAATGTCGATTCAACCGTCTGGTCGCCGACAACGCCGTTACCGGGCACACGTATCGACCCGATCCCGAGGTGCGGTACGGCGTCAATGAGCTTCTTCGCCCGGTCGATCTCGTCTGCAATCGACGAAACCGGGGCCTTGAAATCGACGATAACGCCGCAGTAGCCGAACCGCACGCCGCAGCCCTCAACCCGGTGAGCGAGTTCCTGCAGGTAGTGCGGTTCGTAGCTCACCAGGAGGCGGTCCTCGATATCGACACCTTCGATACCGAGTTCAGCGGCCATGTCGGCGGCCGCGAGGATGCAATCATCGGTGTTGCCAAAGCGGTCATGGAGCGAAAGCGCCTGCAGGTAGATTGGGAGCATGGTAGTCAGATTTCCCGGGTCGCGCCGTTGATCACATTTCGTACTTGGCGAGCAGTGAGCGCATGTAGCTGTTGGCAAGCGGAACCGCACTCGGCTCGTCCAGTTCGTCCTGGCCCTCGAATACTATCGACATCCAACCGTTGTAGCCGACCTTCTTGAGGATCGGCATTATCCGGTCATAGTCGAGCCAGGCCTCCTTGCCGCTCGCAATCCGGTAGATCTTTGCCCGGACGTGCACTGCCCGCGGCGCCGATGTTTCGATCGACCCGTAAAAGTTCCACTGGAGGTCTTCTTTCCCGCGCTCCCCGAACGATGCGCCGGGCGAGCCGCGGTACTGGCCGGTGTCGAGGATGTGCGAGTAGTACGGGTTGTCGACATCGTCGAGCAGGCGGATCACCTGGTCGCCGGTGGCGGGGATGCAGCCGTGGTTATGGTTGTGGAGACCGACCACGACACCCTTCGATTGGGCATGCTCGGTCACCTCTTTGGTCGATGCGACAAGCCTGGGCCATGCCGATTCCTCGGATTCGCCTTCCGGCAGCCACGAGCCGAACGCCCGGACCATCGGAATGCCCATCCTGGCCGCGACATCGATCCACTTCTTCATCAGGTCGATCTGCTCTCGCAACTCATCGCCGGTCTTGCCAAAGTTGTTCGATACCCCGATGTAGCACATGTGCAGCCCGCGCTTGAGGCAGGCCTGCTTCACTTCTTCAAGATAGTCATCGTCGGTGGAGGCGAAGTGCGTGAAGTGGAGGTCGACGCCGTCCATCTGGTACTCGTACGCCCTGTCGATGATTTCGAGCATCGTGATCTTGCCGGCATTGAACGTGTCGCGGTAGCAGAGCGATTGCAGACTGAGCTTGATCATGGAAGATTCTCGATTCGTTTGTTTTGCCGGTTGTAGGGTTCGGTGGCCCGCCGATTGCCGGGGTCCGCAGCGCGGTGTGGCGGAGTGGCGGAGTCAGGTGGAACGCAGGAAATGTACCACCGGGACGGAGCTAATCAAATCGTCTGCGCAGTGGGTTGCCACCCGGTTCGCACCCGAACAACCCCGCCGACCCCCTGGCGCCAGCGAGCGGGCCACTTCCTGACGAACCGGGGATGACGTAAGCTTCTGCACCACTGAGAGCCCGTGCCACCCACCCCTACGGACTATCCACATGAAGAAGATCGATTCTCACCTCCACGTCTGGGCACACGATCCTGCGACCTACCCGTACCGGGAGGGCCAGGAACCGCCCACGGCCGAAGGGACCGCCGAATTCCTGCTGAGCCTGATGGACGACGCTGGTATCGCCGGATCGCTGATAGTCCAGCCGATCGTCCATGGCTTCGACCACACCTACGTCGATGACACGCTGATGCAATGGCCCGACAGGTTTTACGGCATGTGCCTCGTAAACCCCCAGGCCGACGACCCGATTCGTATGCTCGACGAACTGGCGGACCGTGGCTACCGGGGCGTCCGCTTCAACCCGGCGCTGTGGCGGGAGGGTGAGACGATGGACGGGAACGTGGGGCGCGCCCTGTATGCGCGCGCCGGTGAGTTGGGCATTGCGGTGGGGTTCCTGGTGAGTCCCGACAATTACGACGAAATCGATAACCTCGGCGACCTGTACCCGGACACCGCCGCAATCATCGACCACTTCGGGCACTGTGTGCCGTCGACCGAGGGTTTCGTGGTGCCGGCTTTTGAGCGGCTGATCACGATGTCGCGCCACCCGAACCTCCATGTGAAGCTCTCGGAGTTTCCACGGGCCTCGAACGAGGAGTTTCCGTATACCGATCTGTTCGGGTGGGTGCACAGGCTGATCGATGCCTACACGGCCGACCGCCTGATGTGGGGCACCGACTTCCCGTTCATCGTCGAGCAGACAGGCTATGCCCGCGGGTGGGAGATCGCCGACCGGATCGAGCCGGCCTTTGGCCCCGGTCTGGCAGAAAAGATCCTCGGTGGTACCTGCGAGAACCTGTTCGGCACCTGGGGCGAATAGGGGACCGAACGGGGTGTGTTCTAAACAATCCCCTCTCCCTGTGCCCTGGCGTGCCCCGCGGAGCTGCGACGCGCGACTTGCTCACGCCAGTCCTCTGGCAAGTGCGCCTCGCACGCCCGGAGCTTACGGAGAGGGTTTGGGTGTGGGTGATAGCCGCTGGCAACGCCAACACCTTCCACCCGAGAAGCTCGCGACCCCGCCCCGGGTCCCTCGGCTCCGATGACTCCGCTCGGGAAATCAGGTTTTACCTGAGCCAGCCAGCAAAAAGGGTTAGTGTGTGGGTGAAACCTGCCCAACTCATCGACCCAACCTGCCGTAAAAGCTACGATGTAAGGCCACTCCCGGGAGCACGGTCTACTCGCCACACAACTGCGACCCACCCGCTGCGCATCCAGGGAAGGAGAATTCGGACGACCAAACCAATCCCCAGCACGCGAGCGAACCATGACAATTCAATCAACAAATCTTGAGAACGACGAATTCGGTTACTCCTGCTACACGATCGTAATCCCGGCTCCCCCGGACCTGACCGAGCAACTGCTCGCAATCGAACATGCCGCAGGACAGGAGCGCGCAAAGATTCCGGCCCACGTCACGGTCAAGGGAACCTTTTACGGCATCGAGAGCCTGGACGGCCTGATCGAAGAGATTCGCAACGTAACGGCCCGGCACCACCCGTTCACCCTGGGTGCTGAAGGAATGGAACCGATCTGGCCCGGCACCAGCGGGGTACTCGGGTTCCCGGTGAACCCGGCCATCCAGGCGCTCCACGACGACCTCGTCGCCAATATCTCACCCCTCGGCAAGCCGGCGTATCGCGACGACCCGTACCGGGTCCATATGACTATCGTGCAAGAGGTCACGCCCGAGGGCGCCGAAATAGCACGGAACCGGGTGGCAGCGATCGATTTGGGCGATGGCCTCGCGGTCGATTCAGTCGACCTGATGGCGCGCGACGGCGTCGCCTTTGGCGGGGTTTGGCGTCGCCTTGAACGGTTCCGGCTGGGCGGTTGATCCGGGACTTCGGTCAGCCGCATTGCAGGGCGGTGGCCAGCGCACCGGCGTTCGCCTCCATGATGCCGATGTAGTCGTCACCGGCCTCCACCTCGGCAGGCGTCCTGACCTCGAGCGGATGGAGCACGAGCACCTCTGCACCGGTCTCGGCGGCGACCGTTTCTGCGAGTCGGCTGCTTACGATCGGCTCCCGGAGGATGTGCCGGATTCCCAACGCGCTGATTCGCTCAATGACACCGGCAATATGCGCCGGACCGGAATCGAACTCGGGTGAAAGACCGGTCAGCCCGACCTGGTTGAAGCCGTAGCGCTCGGCCATGTGGCCGTATGCCAGGTGCGACACCACAACGGTATCGAGCGCACAATCCGCCACTCGGCCGGCGATCACTGCGTCGAGTTCCTGTAGCTCCGCCTTGAGTACAGCGCCATTTTGCTCGTAATTGAGCGATCCGTCGGGGTTCGCGGTTGACAGGGCCGCAACAACAAGTTCCACCTGTTCGCGGAGGTCGAGTGGGTTGAGCCACACGTGCGCATCGAAATCGGCATCGCTGACCGCCTGCCCGCCGTGGTCCTCGCCCTCGGTTTCGAGAATCACTGTCTGCACCGTACTACCCGGCTCCGACCCCGATGCCCTGGCTGCGCTCAGCGCCCATCCCTCGAAAGCGGGGTGATTGTAGAAAAAGACATCCGCATTCGAGATCGCCCGGATATCCGACGGCGCCGGCTCAAAGTCGTGCGCCTCGACGCCGGGTTTGACGAGCTGGGTCACCGAAACCCGATCGCCACCGATTCGCCGGGCGAGGAAACTCAGCGGGTATGTGGTGGTAACGACCGCCATTTCGCCGTTTGCGGGCTCCTCCGTTTCTCCATCGCAGGCCGCGACGGCAACCACCGCCAGCGGCGCGAGGAGCAACAGGAATATGGCGCGGGCCTTGTTCATGAATTCAGTAACTGGGTATCAACAACCCCGGTGCCGATATCGTCGGCAGGACCGGTATCGGGGCAGTGTAGCCCGACCGTGCCGATACCGGGTATCAACAAGCGTCGTATCCCGACACTCGCCCGGGCATCGGCCTTTTAACACAACCCGCAGAACCTAGACGATCTTCCAGCGCGGGACAGTGCCGCCTTCGGGACCGCGCGTCGATTTGTAGAGCACGCGATCGTCCTGAGCGGCCGAACCAGGGGCCTGCTCGACGGATTCGCTACCTGACCAGTGGCCCCACGCCGATCCGCAATCGGGGCATTCGTCCGATTCATACACAGTGCCGTTTGCGTGGCAGTTCGGGCAGAAGACGGTCAGCGCCGCATCTATCGCAGCCTGGTTCGGTGCAGTGTCGGCACCGCAGCTGGGGCAGTTCGGTGCGGTCGACGGCAGGAACCGGGGTGTCAGCTCCCTGGCGCAAACTTTGCAGGTGAAGGTCGGTTGGGCTTCAGAGGTCATGCGTATCCCTGGTCCGTGTCTGGGTCCTGGAGTATCTGGGGTTGCTGGAGCTCGACTGGCGTGCGTCCGGGGCTAGGTGCTCAGGATCCCGGTAATCTCGCCATCGCTGTTCAGGTCAATATCCCACGCATTCGGCGTCGAGGGAAGACCGGGTAGCGTGATGATGTCGCCAGCAAGCGTCACAATCTGCCGAGCGCCAGCGAGAATCCGCAGTTCCCTGATCGGGAACGTGTGGCCACTCGGTGCTCCCTTCAACTTCGGATCGGCTGAAATCGAAAGGTGGGTTTTTGCGATGCACACCGGGAAATTCCAGCCATTGGCGGCGAACCTGCGGGCCATGGTGCGGGTCATCGGGCCCCACTTGACATCCCCCGCCAGGTACAGCGATTTCGCCATGAGCTCGACCTTGTCGAAGAAAGAATCGTCATCATCGTAGAGCAGCTTCACGTCGGCTGGCTGTTCAA
>JASLNQ010000340.1 GCA_030745955.1 Dehalococcoidia bacterium
GGTTCCTGCCCGATCTGCTCGACGACCTCCGCCGTTCGTACGGCCCGACCGGGAGCAAATCGTTCGACCACACGTTCGGGCAGGTACGCGATGTGGAGGTGCTGGTGCTGGACGATCTCGGTGCAGAGGCATCGACGGCATGGGCGGAGGAGAAGCTGTACCAGCTGATCGTACACCGGCACGATTCGATGATGCCGACAGTCTTCACAAGTCGGGCGGCGCTTGAGACGATCGGCGACACGGAGACCCGGATCACGACGCGGTATTCAGAGGCGATTGTGTCGAGGCTCTGCGATGCCAACGTCGTGGCCGAACGCTACATCAATGCACCCGATTTCCGGCACCGGGGAGCGGCACCACGGCCGCGCACGACGCGCCGGAAGTCAACACGTAAGTGACTTTCGAGTTGCCGGACCGTGGCGGTGGCGACTGCGTGTTTTGCGGGATTGTCGCTGGCGAGAATCCGGCACGTTGGGAACGAAGGCCCGGCGGTGGTGCGCCGGGGGATCACGGGACGGTCGTCTGTTTTCACAATCAGCTGAAATGGGCACGGGTGATGCTGCTGGTAATCCCGAGTCTGCACATGACCCAGCGGGAGTTCTGGTCCTCACAGGTGCTCCTGGATGCTGCGTCACTGGCCGTCGAAATGGGCGACCGGCACTGTGGCGACGAGGGCTACAGGGTGATTTCGAACTTCGGTCGCGTTGCTCACCAGAGCCAGGTCCACGCCCACCTGCATGTCGTTTCAGGAACATCCCGGCTGATCGGGGAAGCCGTTTTGACATCGCAAGGGGAGGCGCGTATTCCCAGCACACCCGGCAGCGATGGCGTTCCGCTACCTGGCGAGCCTGGCAACCATGGTTTCGTTATCGATGAATACGATGTAGACGAGACGCCGTTCGCGGTCGAGATTTCGCCGGTGGCCTCGCTGGCTCAACGCGAGTTGTGGGCGTCCGACCGGATACTGGAGGCTTCAAGGGTCGCACTGCGCATCAGCGAGCAGCACTCGCCACGCGGATTCCGGCTGATATCGAGTTTCGATCCCGGGGGCGAGGGCGCGGGCACAGGCACCAGCATGGCGGATAGCAGCCCACCGGGGAGTAATGATGCGGGGCTGTTCCTGTTCGGAGGCGGGCAGCTGGGGCTCTACATTTAGCAGATGGTCCGGACGGATCGCGCCGGCGGTTCGATCCCGTGGGCCGGTGGATCAGCGAGTTCAGGCGAAGCGGGCTGTTGCCATCGAACCAATGGCGACAACAACCAGCACGGCATTCAGGTAACCGAGCAACGAGAGGCGGCGTCGAAAGTTCGCAAGCTGCCGTTCGGTGCCAGGATTCGCACCAGCGTCGGCACCGGCCGATTCAACAAACCGTCTGAGTTTTGCCGTGGCCATACCGGCGAACCCGGAGACAAAGAACGCGGCGAGCGAGGCTAGCAGTCCGACCAGGATCATGACGCCCCAGCCGTCTTCGCCCAGGTCCGACATGCTCCGCTCCGGCGTCATCGCCACCAGGGCGAAGCCCGTTACGATCGTCACAACGGCCGCGCCAGTTATCCAGAGGCTGTTCAACCGGCTGGTTCGACTCAGCAGCTGCCGCTCCAGATCGGGCGGACCCGACCTGATCCGCGGTTCGAGTAGCAGGGCAAGATAGATGGCCGCCCCCGCCCAGAAACTTCCCGAAACTATGTGGGCGAATCGGGTGATTACGAGCGCGAGGTCCAATTTCGGCCCTGTCTACGTGGCGTAGCGTGCCAGGGCCATGGTGACCACGGCCGCAGTAGCCAGCAGCGCAGCAAGGCGCGTCAGGTTCTGGCCCCTGCCCTGTAACTTACCCATCTCGGCCATTTCTGCCGGTTCGGGCGGTCGTCCGGCAAAGCTTGCGCCAAGAATGCCGACTTTTTTCATCGTCTGACTGGCCAGGAACCCTGAGGTGTAGCCAACAACGGCGAAAACCAGGCCGATGAAGATCATCCAACCCCAGCCAGTCGACCAGAGGACGTCGAACAATCCGTCGGGGTGCATGCGGAACGCCAGGACCACACCGATGACGATGGTCAGCAGCGCCATCGAGTGCATGAGAATTGTCAGCGGCTTGACCATGTTGTCCATCAGGATGCCAGCGTGTGGCGGGCCGGCCTTTGCCAGGGCCGGCTGAAGGATCAGGGCCATGAAGATTGCGGCGCCAACCCAGACGACTCCCGGAACGATATGCAAGATTCTGAGCGATACGATTTCTGCGTCCATAGCCCTCTCATTTCGAATCGGCCCCGGCGAACCTGCCCGGTCCGTTCAATCTGCCAGGTCTGCCCAATATGGCGATCCCGTTGAAATTTCAGGTGCAGCCTACCATCTTGGCTTCGCGTAGTTGGGGAAGTTGTGGCCGGTCCATGACCCATCACGCGGTTTTGCATCGGGGTCGATCGACAGGATCATGTCGCTTCGATTGTCCGGGCTGCCCTGCTTCAAGGCCTCGTGGCGTTCGGCCAGCGCGTCGTCGTCGATCTCCACTCCGAGGCCGGGTGCGTCGGGGACATCCATGAAGCCGTCGCTGAACTGCAGCTTCCCACCCTTGATGACATCACCATCGGTATCGGTCCACGGGTAATGGGTGTCGGCCGGGTACGACAACTCGGGTGTCGCGGCACAGGCGTGGAGCATTGCTGCCTGGGAGACTCCGAGCGAGTTGTTCGAGTGGCCCGAGAGTCCCCAGCCCATGACGCGGCACAGGACGCCCGTTTCCTTGTAGGCGAGGATGCCACCCCAGGCATGGTGGTCGCCAAGGATCACGTCTATGCCCTCGATCTGTGCGTTCGGCTTCACGTGGGCGAAGGCCGAAACGCACATGTTTG
>JASLNQ010000341.1 GCA_030745955.1 Dehalococcoidia bacterium
GGGGCGCCGAGTGGGACTGGAAGCAGTTCGAGAAGAAGCGAGTAGCCGTTCTTTAGCCTGATCGAATCCGCCCGCAACCACTCACCACTGCACAAACATCGGCATGACGACGTGTGTGTAGCCTTCGTGTTTCGCCGACCTGAACACACCGGGGCTCGAAGGCGTGGTGGTTTCGAGGTCGACATCGTCGCCGCTCATCACATTCAGCACGTCCATCAGGAACTTGCTATTGAAGGCAACCTTGGTTTCTTCGCCTTCAACCGATGCATCGAGTTCGTTCTCGTTTGAGCCGACCTCCTCTGCCCGGGAGATGATCTTCACGGCCCCGCCTGCGTCTGCTTCACCGGGGTTGACAATCACCCGGATGATGCCACTGCCATCCCGGGCGAAGATAGATGCCGCCCGCGTCGCCTGGACCATGCTCGCAAGGTCGATGGTGGCCTTGGTACCCCAGCTCGTTGGGATCAGCTTGTCGTAGTCAGGGAACGTTCCCTGGACCAGCGCAGTGACGATTTCAGATGTGTCCAGCCGGAATTTGGCAGAGCGTCCGGCAGCATCGATCGACAGCACAACGTTCGACGATCCGTCACCGAGCAGGCGCTCTATCTCGGAAAGCGTCCTGGCCGGCACGATCACGCCGATTTCTTTGCCCACAGTTTCCCCGAGTTTGCCGCTCTCGACCGCCAGCCTGAATCCGTCTGCAGCCGCGAGGGTGAACGAGTCTTCTATGAGCTCGACCTTCACCCCGGTGAGCACCGGGCGCGAATCGTCGGTCGCTGCGGCGAATACCACCCGTTCGAGCGCCCCCCTGAAGGCGTCGGCTGGAATAGTCACCGACGCCCCGCCCTCGACGGTCGGGATCGGCGGGAACTCTTCGGAAGCGATGCCGTTGATCGTCGCATTGAACTTGTCGCAGGTGACGACAACGCCGACGGGTTCTGCCTGGAAATCTATCTGAACGGTCTGACCCGGCAGCGAGTTCACGAAATCGGTGAGCATCCGGGCCGGTACGGTGACCGTCCCCTCGCCCTCGATCTGTGCGCCGATCCACGTACTGATCGATATCTCAGTGTTGGTGGCAGTCAATTTCAACTGGCCGTTGTCGCCTTCGAGGAGCACATTCTGGGTCACGGGCAGGGTAGCCCGGGATGCGACTGCCCGGCTAATGTTTGCCAACCCACGGCTAAGGTTTTCTCGAAGGCAAGTTACCTGCATACTGGTCCTCTTACTGGCGTGCGCGCAAATCCACAATATAGGGGGTCGCAGTATAGGTACGACCACAAGGTTTGGTCAATTAAGCACCACGCGAATTCCGCGGCGATTCATCATTCGACCGATCTGCCGATAAAATGTTGCAGGTTTCCCGTTTTCCGATGGACAAATTCCCAGGCAGGACCAGTTAGCGCCGCATATGAACAATTCTCGAATACAGGAAGTGCTGCAACTGGTGTCGGACGGCAAATTGACGCCCGAGCAGGCCGTATCGGAGATGAGCCTGACCGCACCCGCGGCCGACCTCGAATTCGCCACCGTGGACCACAACCGAAACGACAGAATTGGGTTTCCTGAAGTTGTATACGGGCTAAGCAAGACACCAAAAGACACAGCCGAGATCGCGCGCCGGATCTACGAGCACGCAGGTGTAGTGCTCGTGACCAAGTCTTCCGAGGAAGCATTCGATCTATTCGTGAAAGAGGTTCCCGAGGCCGTCTGGGAAGAGGGGCCAGGGGCCATCTGGGCCGACCGCAGGCCCGATGCAGCGGAAAATCTGATTCCCGGCATCGCAGTGATCGCAGCCGGCACGTCCGATCTGCCCATCGCCAGGGAGGCTGTCCTGACTGCAACGCTAATGGGTTGCGATGTGAACATGGTCACCGATGTCGGCGTGGCGGGTCTGCACCGGTTGTCCAGCCGAATGGACGAACTGACCGCGGCGAGAGTGCTCATAGTCGTTGCTGGAATGGAGGGCGCGCTGCCCAGCGTTGTGGGTGGCCTTGTACGGGCCCCGGTCATCGCCCTGCCCACCTCGGTGGGATACGGTGCGAGCCTTGGCGGTGTTGCGGCACTGCTGGCGATGTTGAACTCGTGTGCGCCCGGAGTTTCGGTCGTGAACATCGATAACGGGTTCGGCGCCGGGTACCAGGCCGCTTCGATCGTGGGGGCAACCTGGGACTAGACAGGTTATTACGGCCTACGCCGCTGTTGAGGTGCACCCCGTCGGCTTCGGGTCGGTTCCCGGGTTCGGCACCCTGCAGCGATCGTGAACGCCGCCGGGTGCGTTGTGATCACTTATGGCTCCGGGGCACGCACGACGAGAGTTGTTTCTGGCGGCGAACTGGGGAGTTAGTTCAACCGGTGACTGTGATTGCACCGCATGCAATGCTGCAGAGCTTGAGCAGCTGTCGAATATGACAACAGACTTCAAATTGAATGTCCCGGTTTGGGTCCAAACTAAGCCTGGTGCGCCACTGCTTTTGTAGCGTGGCCTGTGAATCAACTCGAAATACGACGGATTTCGATCTCTTCACCGGGAGCGAGCGCCACACGGCGAATCTCGATTCCGAGTTTGAGCAGCCAGTAGCTCAGCGTAGCTTTGCTGACCCCAAGGCGGGTGGCAGTACCGGTGAGGCCGTGTTCGTTCACCATCTCAGGCAGGGCCTTCTCAAGGGGTCGCCGGATCCTTCGCTCGATAGCAACCATCTTCTTCGTCTTTGCGCCCGGCATACGGCTCCCCTGTACGGCGATTGGTGTTCAAAGTTGACTCTAGTAGTCCGCACAGGGCGACGCCCCGGCCTTTGAGGACCAGTTTGGTCGTTTCCTGGGTTGCCAGGGCCCTGAAACG
>JASLNQ010000342.1 GCA_030745955.1 Dehalococcoidia bacterium
CTGACGACACCGCCCGTTACAAAAATAAATTTGCTCATTGGCTGACTCCGCCGATTTCGCGATCAGCTATCGAGAAAGGCACTCCGGGCAAAATGGTCGGTCCGGACGCGCAGAAGGTTCCGGGGAGGATGCGCAACCGCCTGTCGATGCAGGTGAGAATGGATACCGGTGCTGATTCCGATACCTGGTTCAGGCGGCTCTTTACAGAGATTGCTCGCGTCCTCGGGCAGGGCTTGCAGACCCGGCGGTAATCGGCCAGGAAAATCACCCTGCACGGGACTCGATTCTATGCAACCCGATTTGGAGGTGTCAAACTTCTCAGCGCGGCTTTCTACCCGTTTCAGACTCCCCCGGGTCGCCGGGCCGCTGCTACACTCGATCCTTCGTGAGAGACGACTGTCCGTTACCATCCTACATCGCCAGGAAAACCAACAAACATACCCGGTTCTGCAGCCAATCGCTACGACAGGTCGGCGCGACCGCATTCACGGCCTGGAACCAACAACCAGACAACCATGGATCCACTAACTCCAGAAGACGTTCAACACATCGCCGACCTCGCATACATCAAGCTCTCCGATGAAGAGTCGGAGAAAATGCGCGTCCAACTCACCGACATCCTCGGTCATTTTCAAGCCCTCGCTGCCGTTGAAACCGACGGTGTCGAACCCACCGGCCACACCACCGATGCCAACACGGTTATGCGCCAGGATGAGCCGCACCCACCGCTCGACCAGGAAGATGTGCTCCGAAACGCTCCCGACCGTGATGGCGAGTTCGTTAGGGTCCGCCCGGTCTTCGATTAGCCCGAATATCGAATGACAACGCAGCCAGCCAACTCCGAACTCTGCTTTTCGACGGCCCGCGAACTTCGCGCCATGTTCGATCGCAGGGACATTTCGTCCGTCGAAGCGACGCGTGCGATGCTCGATCGTATCGAGTCGCTCGAGCCGGAACTGAACTCTTTCATCACCGTCACCCCTGAGCGAGCCCTCAAAGAGGCTGAACTTGCCGACCAGCGGCTCCGGGGCAGCGGCAACGAACCGACTCCACTCACGGGTGTTCCGGTGATGGTCAAGGACAACTTTTCGACGGAGGGTGTTGAAACGACAGCCGCCTCAGACATCCTCAGGGGTTACATCCCTCCTTACGACGGGACCGCGGTTCAACATTTGAAGGAAGCCGGCGCAGTCATACTCGGTAAGGGCAACCTCGACGAGTTCGCAATGGGCTCTTCGAACGAGAATTCCGCATTTGGCCCCGTCCAGAACCCCTGGGACACCGAACGCGTGCCTGGCGGGAGTTCAGGTGGTCCAAGCGTGGCCGTCGCTGCGGGAGAGTGTTTTGTTTCCTTCGGTTCAGACACCGGTGGCAGCATCCGTCAACCAGCCGCGTTGTGCGGCATCGTGGGAATGAAACCCACTTACGGCCTCGTGAGCCGCTACGGCCTCCTCGCGTTTGGAAGCTCCCTCGACCAGATCGGCCCCCTGGCAAGGAGCGTGGCCGACTGTGCAGATGCGCTGAACGTGGTTTCGAGCCACGACCTGCGCGACTCAACCTCGGTCAAGGCGCCGTTCACCGACTTCGGGCAGGACCTCGAAACCGGAATAACGGGCTTGAAAATCGGCGTCCCAAAGGAATACCTGGTTGACGGGATCGAACCCGGGGTGCGCTCTGCGTTCGAGGCATCGCTCAAGACTCTCGAAGACCTCGGTGCGGAAATCAGTGAAACATCGCTACCCCTGACCGACCACGCCCTCGCGGTGTACTACATCATCGCCCCGTCCGAAGCCTCGGCGAACCTCTCGCGCTACGACGGTGTGAAGTACGGACTCGGTTCCACGGATTCACAGAACTCCGCCGAAGCGACCCAGGCAGCCCGCGGCGAGGGCTTTGGTGACGAGGTTAAGCGCCGAATCTTCCTCGGCACATATGCCCTGTCGGCCGGCTACTACGACGCCTACTACAAAAAGGCACAGCAGGTCCGAACGCTGATCAGGCGTGAATTCACCGACGCTTTCCTGGAGTTCGATGCACTGGTCACACCGACTTCGCCCGGCGTTGCTTTCAAGATTGGTGACAAGGTAGACGACCCGTTCCAGATGTACATGAACGACGTCTGCACCATCCCGGTCAACATTGCAGGACTGCCGGGGATATCGATTCCAGGCGGCGTGTCGCAGGGACTGCCCGTCGGACTTCAGTTCATTGGCCCCCAGTTCGGTGATACGACGGTAATACGAGCAGCCGCAGCATACGAGCGGGCTACCAGCTGGCACCTGAACCACCCCGTAATTTGACGCCGCTCAGTACTTTGGCATTTTCCACCTCGTCCGCAACGAAACCGCGCTTCACTCCAATCCTGTTCATAGTGGCCATGCTGGTTGTAGCGGTTCTTGGGTGCTCCACAGACGATGTCGAGTCAACACCCTATGACCGGGACATCTTCACACCCATTCCCGGTCCGCCACCATTCCCGGTGATCTTCGAAGGGAAATTCACAGTGGATGGCAAACCGGGACCGGCCGACCAGGTTATCTACGCTGAATTCATCCACGGCGGTTCGCCCGACTCAACGACGCTTGCGGGCGAATACATGCACGTGATCCTCGGCCCACTGAGCGTCGATGACCTCGAACACGGTGAAATCAGTTTCTATCTCGGCTCACGGACCGGCGATCATGTGAAGGCCGATCAAACATGGACCTGGAGCCAGGTATCCCAGCCCACGAACCAGGTGCTGGACCTGTCATTCCCGCGCATGCCCGAGAGCTAGCGCCAGGGACCCACAAGAGGTTTACCAATGATTCGTTCCCTTGATGGCAAAACCCCGAAGAT
>JASLNQ010000343.1 GCA_030745955.1 Dehalococcoidia bacterium
AAAGCAGTCGAACCAGCCACCGAAGTGGTGCACGGGAACGTTCACGCGGTCGTGGGTTCTAACGATGTTGAACTCGTTCCAGTAGGCGTCGTGGTTCGGGTGGTCGGTCCAGTCGCTGAACCATTGCTGTAAACCGGCCACCGGCGGCAGCGGCGAGACGGGCACGTGCTCCAACCATTTTTCGTAGTCTTCGGCCGCCCTGGTTGCGGCATGTTCGACCTCGTCTTCATCACCCGATGGGGCCAGCCTTCGGGCATGTGTGGCGGTGTGGATGAGTGCCCACTTCACGTTGAAGCCGAGTTCCAGCGCGCCGTCCCGATAAACCCACTCACGAAAGTAATCCGATGACGACTGGCGGGCAAAAGCGGCCACCAGGTGTGGTGGTTGGGTTGCGAGCAGGCGGTACTGTGTCGACCCGGAGTACGAACCGCCAATGGTGCCAACTTTCCCGTTCGACCACGGTTGTTCAGCCGCCCATTCGACGGTGTCATAGCCGTCCTGCTTTTCGCCGTCGCCATCGTCACGGAACGGGTAAAACTCGCCCTCCGAGGCGAAGCGTCCGCGGACGTCCTGGATAACAGTCGCATACCCGTGCGAAGCGTAGTACTCACCGGCCTTGAGGTTCGACTCCGATGAGGTCGTCTTGTCGTACGGGGTGCGCTCAATCAGGACAGGAAATCGACCGTCGACAGCCGGACGATAGACGTCGGCGCGCAGCACCGTCGCGTCGCGCATAGGCACGGCAACGTTGCGTTCGATGACCACTTCATATTCGCCGTCAGCAGGACTCGACACAGGCCCTCCCGTTGTTGCACCTCGACTTTGCCGGATGCCAGCCTCCAAGCAGGGCCTGGCGTCCTGTCCTCCGGTAAACGCCGCCTCGCGACCCTCTACATTCCAGCCCCGCCATCGACCGTGATCATCGAGCCCGTGATCATCGCGGCCTCGTCGGTGGCTGCGAACAGGAAAGCATTCGCGATGTCTTCGGGTTGCTGCAGCCGGCCCAGTGGAGTCGAGTCCAGGCGGCGGTTGAAGTTGTCGGGGTTTTCGATGCTGGTCGACCAGTCGTTCGGACTGTGCTCGTTGTTGCCCCGGATGAAGGGCGTATCGACGTGGCCCGGCGAGATGATGACACAGCGGATGTTGTCTTTTGCGAACGACGACGCGGCCGATCGGGTCAACCCGATCATCGCCATCTTCTGCGCGGCGTAACCGGGGCTTCCGCCGCCCGGCCTGATCGCCGCCAGCGAACCCATGTTCAGAATCACGCCGCTGCCGGCCCTGCGCATCGAGGGCACGACGGCTTTGATCCCGAGGAATGAGCCGTTCAACCCGACCTCCATGATCAGCCGGAACTGCTCCTCGGTCTGCTCCTCGAACCCGACCCTGAAGTTAGCCCCGGCGTTGTTGCAGAGCAGGCTCATCGGGCCGAATTCCGACTCTGTTTGAGCCACCGCCTCCGCCCATGCCCCGGCGTCCCGTACGTCCAGCTCCACGGCGATCGCCCGTCCACTCGCTTTAGTTATCTGACCCACTACTTCCGTCGCGGCATCCAGCCGGTTGTCGGCAACGCAGACGGCAGCGCCTTCAGCGGCGAAAAGCCTCGCCTGCGCGCCGCCCATTCCACCACCACCGCCGGTGATGATCGCCACCTTGCCTTCGAGTCTGCCTTCATCTTTTTCTGCCATCTGTTTACCCCAGTACCAGTCCGCCGTCGGGACGCCGTGACTGCTCGCCGGGTCCGGCGTCGTACGGGTGCTTTTCCATTTCCCCGACGTTGATATCGATCCCCAGTCCGGGCGTTTCCGGCGGGATGAAGTAGCCGTCCCTCACCTCGACATTGTTAGAGACGATCTCTGCCCTGAACGTACCGGTCTCCGGGTTGAACTCGTTCACGTCCCAGTTCGGTGTCGCCGTGGCGATGTGCGTAAGCGCCATCGTGGAAATCGGACCGAGGAAGTGATGCGGCGCCATCTTGATGTGGAAGCTCTCGGCCATCGCCGCGATCTTCTTCACATGCGTGAAACCGCCCGCCATCCCGATATCCGGCTTCAGGAAATTCACACCCGGCAGCGTGCAGTACTCACGGAACTCCCAGAGGTTGTTGTTCCGCTCGCCGACCGCCAGCGGAATGTTGATCTTGTCGCCGACGAGGCCCATCGACATCACCGACTCGGGAGCGATCGGGTCCTCGAAGAAGTACGGCAGAAATTTTTCTATCTGCTGCGCAAGGACCACCGATGAGCCCGGGAACAGGTTGCGGTGGATCTCGATGCCGATATCGAAGTCCCAGCCGACCGCTTCCCGAACGGCCTCGACGATGGCCGTGCACTTGCGGACCAGGTCGCCGTGGGCAAGTTCGCCCCAGCCCGCCGGGAACGGCGTCATCTTGAGGGCGGTGTAGCCATCGCCCTTCAGCCTGAGAGCGGCATCGGCGAAGCTTTCCGGAGTGAACTGCGGACCGTAAAATCCGAGCAGTGGGATCGCCCGGACTTTGTCGCGCACCTTGCCGCCGAGTAGGTCCCAGACGGGAACGCCAAGCCGCTTGCCCTTGATGTCCCACAGCGCAACATCGATCGCCGAGAGCACTGCCGTAATCGCCGCGCTCCGGAACGAGTACTTGCGGTAGATCGTGTTCCAGATCCGGTCGACATCCCGGGGGTCAAGCCCTTTTACATCGTCTTCGATCCGGTGGGCGATGACCTCGGTGGCGTCGGCGTAGCTCCAAAAGTTGCCTTCGCCAACGCCGTACGTGCCGTCGTCGCAGGTAACCCTGACGGTCAGCCACTTCGACACCAGCCAGGTTTCGATCTTTTCAATTTTCATTTGTTTTCCGC
>JASLNQ010000344.1 GCA_030745955.1 Dehalococcoidia bacterium
TCAGATAGCACACTGGCTGTCACTCGGTCTTCCCACGCCAACCACAACGCGACTATCGACCAAAAGACCAGCGCGATGACAACCCACCTGAGCTGGGTGTTATTCGAATCGAACGTGTACGGCTCGTATCTTTTCACCTTGGCTCGCTCTAGTTCGGACCGGCCGGAAATACGCCCAAACACGCTGTCGCGACGGGAGGTTGGTTCGGTCTTTTTACCGGATCGACTTCTCCGTTGGCGGGTGGAATCGGAACGTTCGCCCGCGCGGCGCCGTTGGCCCGGCGGTCGCGGATCGAAACTCTGAGTTGGCTTGTCTTCAGTATCTGGCATTACTCGTTGTCCCAGTCCCGAACATCTACGAAGTGTCCCCTGATGGCAGCAGCAGCAGCCATTTCCGGACTCACCAGGTGTGTACGACCGCCCTTGCCCTGGCGGCCTTCAAAGTTGCGGTTTGAGGTCGATGCACATCTTTCGCCCGGTACCAGGATGTCGGGGTTCATGCCCAGGCACATCGAGCAGCCCGACTCGCGCCATTCGAATCCGGCCTCTTCGAAGATCTCACCGAGTCCCTCCTGTTCGGCCAGTACCCTGGTCAGGGTCGAACCCGGCATGATCTGCGCCCGCACGGTTGATGCTACCTGGTGTCCCTTCACGATCGACGCTACGGAGCGGAGGTCTTCAATGCGGGCGTTTGTGCACGAACCGATGAATACACGGTTGATATTGATGTCCTCGATGGCGGTGCCGCCTGCGAGGTCCATGTAGTCAAGAGCCCGTTCGCACGACGACCTGTCGGCGGGGTCATCGAAGTCCCCGGGTGCAGGTACGTGGTCGGTGACGCGGGCGACCTGGCCGGGGTTGGTGCCCCAGCTGACGTGCGGTTCCAACTCATCGCAGTCGATCTCGATCAGTGCGTCGTAGGTTGCACCCTCGTCAGTGGCGAGCTGTCGCCATTCTTCGACTGCCCTGTCGAAATCGCCACCCTTCGGGACGAACTTCCGGCCCCGCATCCATTCGAACGTGGTGTCGTCGGGGGCAACGAGACCCGCCCGTGCTCCGGCCTCGATTGTCATGTTGCAGACGGTCATCCGGCCGGCCATATCGAGCTTTTTGATCGGCTCACCGGTGTATTCGATCGCGTAGCCGGTCCCGCCGGCCGTGCCCATCTTGCCGATGGCGGCGAGGATCATGTCCTTGGCGGTGACGCCCTGCTGCAATTCGCCGGTAAAGCGGACCTCCATGGTCATGGGTTTGCGTTGCCGGAGTGTCTGCGTGGCAAGCACGTGCTCGACCTCCGAAGTGCCAATCCCGAACGCCAACGATCCGAAGGCGCCGTGTGTCGAGGTGTGGGAATCGCCGCAAACGATAGTCATGCCAGGTTGGGTATAGCCCTGCTCCGGACCGATGACGTGCACGATTCCCTGTGCGGGTGAATCGACATCGTAGAGGACCACGCCGGTCTCTTTGCAGTTCTTGCGGAGTGCGTCGACCTGCTGCCGTGCGATCGGATCCTTGATGGTCTGCGCCCGCGTCTCGTCGGTAGGGAGGTTGTGGTCGACAGTCGAAATCGTCAGGTCGGGTCGGCGCACGGTGCGGTTCGTGAGTCTCAGCCCTTCAAACGCCTGTGGTGAGGTCACTTCATGTACGAGGTGCAGGTCGATGTAGATCAGCGGTGGCTGGTCTTCGGGCTCGGCCACTATGTGGCTCTCCCAGATCTTTTCAAACATGGTCCTGGCCATGTGCGAGTAACCCTCCCCGGAACGAAACGGTCAAATGAGTTAGTGCGAGCAGAAATAGTAACGTAGAAGCGGCACCCGTCAGAGGGTGCCGCTCCATTATGTGTTAGCTGTCTTTACCGGTGGTGTTTTCGGACTATACCGCACCCTCGGTCATTGACCGGTCCTGAACACCGATGGTGAGCAGCCGGTTGATCGCGTTCACGTAGGCCTTGGCAGAGGCGACGACGATATCCGAATCGGAACCACGGCCAGAGTAAACCGAGCCATCTTTCGCAACCCTGATTGTGACTTCTCCCAGCGAATCGATGCCTTCTGTAACCGCGGTCACTGCGAACTCTGTGAGCTCTATGTCGAGGTCAACGACATCGTCGATGGCTTTACACACGGCGTCGACCGGGCCTGTGCCCTTCGCCTCGACCGTGCGGGTTTCGCCGTCGGGGCACTCGAGCGTGACCCTTGCTTCGGGTGACGTATCGTTACCGCAAACGACATGGACGGTCCCAACGCGATAGGTGCGGTCGGTGTCGACAAACCGGTGCTGCTCCGACATGAGCGCCTCAAGGTCCATGTCGGTGATTTCACGCTTCTGGTCGGCAAGGTCCTTGAACGTAACGAATACGCCTGCCAGCTCATCGTCCGTCAACGCATAGCCAAGTTCGTGCAGCCGTGCTCGGAGACCGGCCCTGCCCGACAGCTTGCCAAGCACGAGCGCCTGCCCGCGCCAGCCAACTTTTTCGGGCTCCATGATCTCGAACGTAGTGCGTTCCTTCAGGAAGGCGTCCTGGTGGATACCGGACGAATGGCGGAATGCGTTCTGGCCGACGATGGCCTTGTTGGCCTGCACTGGAAAACCGAAGATCGACGAGACCATGCGACTGGTGTTGCCGATCTCTTCCGTTGCGATGCCGGTGCTGAGCCCGTAGTGGTCGGGGCGGGTTTCCACCGCCATGATCACTTCCTCGATAGCCGCATTACCGGCACGTTCGCCAAGCCCGTTGATGCAGCCTTCTACCTGGCGCGCACCGTTTTCAATTGCGGCAAGTGAATTCGCAGCGGACATCCCGAGATCGTTGTGACAGTGGATGCTTATTACGGCC
>JASLNQ010000345.1 GCA_030745955.1 Dehalococcoidia bacterium
CTCATCGCCGCGGCCGACCTGGTCATCCCGGCGGCGCTCATCTTCGGGTTCTTCTTCGTCGCATTCGCCGTCAAGTTGCCGCTCTGGCCGCTCCATAGCTGGCTGCCCGACGCCCACACTGACGCCCCGACTGCCGTTTCGGTGATGCTTGCCGGTGTGTTGCTGAAAATGGCCGGTTACGGCCTCCTCCGGATCAACCTGGGGTTCTTCCAGGAAACGCAGGGCTTCACGATCCACGACGTGGCCGGTGCCCTGTCGGTAATCGCTGCGATATCGGTGATTTACGGTGGGATTGTCACTATTCGCCAGACCGATATGAAGCGTCTTATCGCCTACAGTTCGGTCAGCCATATGGGCTTCGTGATGCTCGGTGTAGCCGCGGTAGGCGCGTCGGCGGCCGACACCTCGACAGGCGGCCTCAACGGTGCTGCGCTCCAGATGTTCACCCACGGGACCATCACGGGACTCGCATTCCTGATGGTGGGCCTTACATACGACCGCACGCACACACGCCACATCCCACACCTTGGCGGCCTCTGGAAGAAGATGCCGCTAATCGCAATTTTCTTCATGGTTGCCGGGTTAGGCTCACTCGGGCTGCCTACGCTATCGGGCTTCGTTGCCGAAGTGATGGTGTTCCTTGGCACGTTCCCGGTCTGGCCGTGGGCAACGGGAGTCGCAGCGTTCGGCGTCGTCCTGGCGGCCGGCTACACGCTCTGGATGGTACAGCGGGTGTTCTTCGGTGAACGTCCGGCCACCCCTGGGCTGTCCGACGAGGTTTACGACGGGCTCGACGACGCAAACTGGGTCGACATGGTCCCGGTCATAGCGCTGGCAGCGCCCATCTTCATAGTCGGAATCTGGCCTTCGTTGATCACAGATGTGTTCGACACGGGAATCCAGGCGGTGCTCAGATGATGACCGCGCAGGACTTCTGGGTGCTTTCCCCTGAAATTGCGATGGCCGCCCTTGCGCTGCTGGTGGTGGCGGTCGATCTCGTTACCCGGAGCATGGGAAAGGTCGCAACGGTCGCCTTCATCGGCATGGCCGCGCCGCTGGTGCTGACGCTCAACCTCTGGTACGGCTGGTTTGGCGACCCGGCGCCCGGTCAGGCCCTGTTCGGTGTTGTCGAAGCCGATCGTTTCTCGCTGTTCTTCAAGTTCCTGCTGATCGCAGTAACCGCAGGCACGATACTGGCCTCCGCGAGATACATATCGTCCGGCCGAATGAAAGATTACGGCGGTGAGTTCGTCGCGCTGGTGCTGTTCTCGGTAACGGGAATGATGCTGCTCGTATCTGCGACGGAGCTGATTACGATCTACGTGGCGCTCGAACTTACGGCGCTGCCCGTGGTCGCCCTGGCTGCCATACACCGCACCCGGCAGGGCGTTGAGGCGGGGACCAAGTTCTTCATCCTCTCGGCGATATCGAGCGCAATCCTTCTCTACGGCTTCGCCTATATCTACGGGTACACCGGCAGCACCAACCTCGAAATCATCATGGACCGGCTCACCGTGCTACCCACCGAGCCAGGCGTGCCGTTCGGTTCGTACGCCGTACTCCTGGCGGTGATCATGATCGTTGCCGGCTTCGGCTTCAAGATGGCCGTCGTCCCGTTCCAGATGTGGGTGCCCGACGTTTACCAGGGTGCCCCGGCACCGGTTGCGGCCTTCCTCTCGGTCGCATCGAAGGCCGCCGCATTCGCGGTGATCATGCGGATCATGTACACCGCATTTGGCGATCCGTCCCTGATGCAGGACTGGTCGGGACTCTTTGCAATTCTAGCTGCCATCACGATGACCGTCGGGAACCTGCTGGCGCTCTCGCAGTCGAACATAAAGCGACTGCTGGGTTATTCGACCATCGCGCAGGCCGGTTACATCCTCGTTGGCGTGGCATCCGTTTCCGCCAACAAGGTCGGTGCTACGTTTGACGCGGCCGGCCCGCAGGGCGTGATGTACTACCTTGCCGGTTACGCCTTCACAAACCTCGCGGTCTTCTTCGCCGTGGTCGCGATCACGTCGCGGACCCGCGACGACTCGATCGAGGGCCTGAACGGGATGATCAAGCGGTCGCCACTTCTCGCGTCGTTGCTCGTGTTCGGCCTGCTCTCCCTCCTCGGCATGCCACCGACCGTCGGTTTTATGGCCAAGGTTGTCGTGTTCGGTGCCGCCCTGAACGCCAACCTTGCCTGGCTCGCGATAATCGCCGTGATCAACACAGTTGTGGCCGCCTACTACTACCTCAGGGTCATTCGTGCAATCGTGTTCGAGGACCCGGCCGATGAGACGACTTTCAGGGGCGACGTGCCAGTGCTGGTGGCGACCGGAGTAGCGGCAATAGGCGCCGCTGTATTTGGATTTGCACCCTTCCTCATCCTCAAATTCGCCGAGAGTGCACTCTCAATCCTGTAAATTACGGTTGTGACGCTTCGCAGCGCTCATCGAGGCCACCGGCACGCGCCATGATCTCCCGTTGACGCCCGGTTCTGGCTAAAAAAAACAGCGAACACCGAATATGCCACACTACGAAAACATAGGAGTCGTTCATCACGGCCTGCTCGTCGAGGCCGCAGAACTCGCGGCCAGCCTTAAGCGCTAGTACAACGACGGGCGCAGGTGGTGGCTCGCCACGCAGGACACCCTGCCGGAGTCGGGGGACGATTCCGAACCCACCGACCTGATCGTCACGATCGGCGGCGATGGCACGATGGCCATCTGCGCGCGCCTGCACAAGGAGGCCGGCATTCCCATCGTCGGCGTCCCGAAGACCATCGACAACGACATCCCCGGCACGGACATCACCTTCGGGTTCGACACCGCGGCCGCGTTC
>JASLNQ010000346.1 GCA_030745955.1 Dehalococcoidia bacterium
CCGGCGAGTACCTTTGAGCCACCAGTGGTTTCGTACCCGGCGACATCGACAAGGTCTTTCAGTCCCACCGGAATACCGTGGAGGGGACCGCGATAGTTACCTGACGCAATAGCCTTCTCGGTGGTGCGGGCGTCTTCGAGCGCCTGCTCTTCCCAGGTTTCGAGGAATGCGTTGAGTTCCGGGTCGAGCTGTGCGATCCGATCGAGCGATGACCGGACGACTTCGACTGGTGAGATTTCGCCGCTTTTGATTCTCGGTGCGAGTTCGGTAATCGATTCGTAAGCGGGTTCGGATCTGTGGCCTTGTGAAGTCAATCGAATGACTGCCCGGCCTGGCCGGTGCGCGCACCGGAAGGGGTTGGCACGAATATTGCGGCCGGTTCAAAACCAGTTGTGTTGATATTTCGAATGGTTGAATAAGCGGCTTTGACTGCGCTTCCGAAACTCTCGATTTCCGCTGCATGTTCAGCCGAGATATGAAGTAGATTTTCACCTGCCAGTTCGGCGAATTGTTGTGCGTCGCTTGTAGATGTCATTGTCGGTGCCCGGAAAACTGGTTTTTCAGTTGCACGGCAGTATAGACCCGTGATCGTTATGTCGTGCTAGTCTGGTCGGTCTATGCAAATAACAGACACCCTCGGAACGCTTGTTGCCGAAGCGCTGGATTCCGCCCAGACTTCGGGAAAGTTGCCCGCGGCGGGTGATGTGGAAATCAAGATCGAGCGTCCGAAACTCACCGAGCACGGTGATTTCAGTACGAGCCTGCCACTCGCGCTCGCCCGGTCGATGCGGATGGCCCCACTGAAGATCGCAGAGGCGATTTCGAACGCCATCCCCGATCATGCCATGGTCGGCAGTGTCGAACACGCAGCACCGGGATTCGTGAACTTCACGCTGTCGACGGCGTGGTTGCAGTCACAGGTAGACGAGATCAGGAATGTCGGTGCGGGTTTCGGGTCCGTCGAGGTGGGCGTCGGAAAGCGCGTCCAGGTTGAATTTGTGAGCGTGAACCCGACGGGGCCGCTCCATGTTGGGCACGCACGCGGTGCTGTGATCGGCAGCAGCCTCGCAAACGTTCTCGACGCTGCGGGTTACGACGTGCAGCGGGAATACTACGTCAACGACGCGGGCAACCAGATGCGGTTGTTCAATGACACTCTTTACTCCCGGTACATGCAGGCCGCCGGCCATGATGTCGCGCTCCCCGAGCAGGCATACTCGGGTGAGTACGTGGGAGAACTTGCCGCTGACCTGTTAAAGGACCTTGGTGACGGGGCTGTTTCAAAAGACAAGACGGATGCGATAGCCGAGCTGGCACCCGAAGCACTGAGCCGGACCGTTGCCGATATCGACAGCGTTCTCGGACGGCTTGGGGTCTCTTATGACCAGTGGTTTTACGAGGGTGAGTTACTCAAATCGGGCCGGTTCGAAAACGTTCTGAAATTACTCGAAGACACCGACCTGATCGTTGAGCGCGACGGCGCAAAGTGGTTCGCGGCCACAAAACTGGGCCTTGAGGAAGATATCGTCGTGATTCGGAGCGGTGACGGCGGTCCGACTTATTTCGGCACCGACCTGGCTTACCATCACGAGAAGTTCTTCGAGCGCAACTTCGACCGGGTGATCAACGTGTGGGGCGCCGATCACCACGCCCATGTTGCCAGGATGCAGGTGCTGATGAAGGCGCTTGGCATCGACCCTGACCGGCTCACGATCATCATCAACCAGATAGTCAATTTCAAGAACGAAGGCGAGTCGGTCAAATTCAGCAAGCGGAATAACGTGATGGTGACCATCGAGGAACTGCTGGAAGAGGTCGATGCAGACGCATGCCGGTTCATTTTCCTGAGCCGCTCGCCCGAATCTCACATGGAGTTCGACCTGGCCCTTGCGAAGACGCAGTCATCCGAGAACCCGGTTTACTACGTGCAGTATGCTCACGCCCGGATGTGCTCCATTCTGAGGACCGCCGAGGAACGGGGTGTCACATTCGATGCGGCCGATCTCTCATTGCTGACGCACGATCGGGAACTGGAGCTGGTCCGCAAACTGATCGAGTTGCCAGCAGTAGTAGAACGTGCAGCCGAGAGGCTGGAGCCGCACCACCTCCCATACTTCGCCATGGAGTTGGCGAGAACGCTCCAGAGGTTTTACGAAGCCTGCCGGGTGGTATCGTCGGAACCGGACGACCTGGAAATGTCCCGCGCACGGCTACAACTGGTCGATGCAGCGAGGGTCGTGCTTGCACGGACACTCAGCCTGATGGGAATGCGCGCGCCAACACGCATGTAGGCGGGCGTTTCGTTTGACGCGGTCAGTGCTGGTTCAGTCGGTGTGGCCGAGGCCTGCGTCTTTGTAGCGGGCAATCCGGTTTACATACGACGCAGCTGCCCCCCGCATCAGCCGGGTATGTCGTTCGCGGACCTGGCCGAGTGCCTTGCCGGGCGTGCCGCGCACCAGCGCATCGTCTTCGAACACCGTGTTCTCGTTCAGGGTGCTGCCCGAGGCGACAAGGGAGTTTTTACCGATGACAACACCGTCGTTCAGCGTGGAGTTGTTACCGAGTAGGCTTCCGTTACCGATGGCACGTGCGTGGCAGACAACGCCGTGTCCAATTGTGACGTTGTCGCCGATTTCTGCGCCGTGGTCCGCATGCAGAACGGAATTGTCCTGGATATTTGTTCCTGCGCCGATCTTGATCTTGCCCGAATCGGCGCGGACCACCACGCCCGGCCAGATGCTGGACCGCGGACCAACCTCGACCTCACCAACGAGATAGGCGGTTTCAGAAACGAACGCCGTCGGGTCGATCTTCGGGGTTT
>JASLNQ010000347.1 GCA_030745955.1 Dehalococcoidia bacterium
TCCGGAGGCCATACGGCCCGCATGGCCTCGAAGACCTCGAGTGGAAAGCGGATCCGGTTGTCCAGAGAACCACCGTATTCATCCGTCCGGTGGTTCGATAGTGGAGAACAGAACTGATGGATCAGGTAACCGTGCGCACCGTGTACCTCGACCAGGTCGAATCCTATCCGATCTGCGCGCAGGGTGGCATCGACAAACTGCGCCTTCACCTGGTTGAGTCCGCCCCGGTCCAGTTCCGAGGGTGTGTGCCAGTCGCCATAAGCCAGGGCTGAAGGGGCGACCGTCTGCCAGCCACCTTCCTCCAGGCCCAGGCTGCCCCCACCGTCCAGTGGCGGTCGGGTCGATGCCTTGCGTCCGGCGTGGGCCAGCTGAGTGCCGAGCGCAACGACACCGTGCTCCCGGCAGAATTCAATCACATGGCTGATGGTTCGCTCGTTGTCATCGTTGTAAAGACCCAGGCAGTGCGGTGAGATCCGGCCGGCAGGACTGACATGGGTCGCTTCGGTGATCAGCAGGCCGCCGGCGCCCATTGCGAATTGACCCAGGTGCATCAGGTGCCAGTCCGACGCCGAGCCGCCTTCAGCGGCATACTGGCACATTGGTGAGACCACGATGCGGTTGCTTACAGTCAGTCCACGGAGTGACACCTCGGTGAATAGTGCACTGCTCATGGTTTTCGTTTCTCCGGTGGACCCTGATCGATCGCTTGTCTCGGCGTGAGTCCCGGAACCGTGTCGCCGCTCGGGCAGAGCCGGTTCTGGCCCAGCTGCACCTACTGTACCGGCCGGAGGCGGTTTCCGTCTACTTCCCGGATTGCGCTGCCGGCAGCAGGACGAGATCGCCAGGAAGATCGCCGATATCCATAGCCAAAGGTTCGCGGAGAGTTGAGAGGCTTTGAGGTTCGTGCCGGGTCAGTGATATGGAGCCAGTTGAATTGTCCAAAGGGAGGCGATATAAGAACAGCCAGGAGGCGCTATGACTCAGACCATGACATCCGACCCGGTCACACTGGAGCTTTTTAAGAACGCTCTGTTCTCGATCGCCGATGAGATGGCCGTGACGATCTGCCGTACGACCTATTCGGGTGTGCTGCGCGACAATATGGATTTTTCCACAGCCTTCACCGATGCCAACGGCAAGCTGGTGGCTCAGGGCCTGACTATACCTTTACACCTGGGATCGATACCCACAGCGCTGGAGGCGGTGCTGACGCATTTCGAAGGTGACATCAAGCCCGGCGACATGTTCATTATGAATGACCCGTTCGAGGGCGGCATGCATCTGCCGGATGTTTTTATCTTCAAACCGATCTTCATTGAAGGCGAAAGGCTCGCCATTGCAGCGACGATCTCGCATCAGGCCGACATGGGCGGGCGCGTGCCGGGCTCGAATGCATCGGACTCCACCGAGATATACCAGGAGGGGCTGCGTATTCCTCCGGTCAAGCTGTACAGCGAAGGTGAACTGAATACCACGATGTGGCGGCTGATCGAGAAAAATGTGCGCATCCCGGTGCAGGTGTTCGGCGACATGCGGGCCCAGATGTCGGCCTGCTCTATCGCCGAGCACCAGTTCGGTGAACTGGTCGAGCGATTCGGGGTGGATACCACACGTTTCTACATGCAGGAGGTGATCAACCACACGGAGCGGCTGACCCGTGCGGCAGTCCGAAAACTGCCCGACGGGGCGTATGCCTTCGAGGACTGGATCGATGACGACGGTATCGACAGGGATCAGCCAATCCGCCTGAACTGCCGGATCGAGAAAGAGGGCGACAGCGTCAAAGTAGACTGGACCGGTAGTTCGGTGCAGGTGAAAGGCGCTATTAACTGTACGTTGTCGTTTACCAAAGCGGTGTCCTATGCGGCGATCCGCTCGGTGCTCGATTTTGACATCCCTTGCAACGAAGGGTTGTTTCGAGCGATCGAGGTGACGGCCCCGCCGGGCACGGTGACCAACATGCTGTTGCCGGGGGCCTGTGCGGCCCGCGGACTGACCGGGTTCCGAATGGGGGACTGTGCGTTCGGCGCACTGGCGATGATGCTCAAAGATGAAGTCGGCGCGGCATCCGATGGTGGTAACACGGGAATCAGTATCGGGGGTTACGACAAATCCCGCAAGCCGTTCATCTTCGTCGATTTTGCCTGTGGTAGCTGGGGCGGTCGGCCGTGGAGTGACGGTGTTCAAGGTAACTCCAACATGTTCGCGAACATGGCGTCCCAGTCGGTTGAGCTGATCGAATCCCAGAATCCACTGCAGATCCTGCGTTATGAACTAATTGCTGATCGGGCAGGGGCAGGCAAGTACCGTGGCGGTGCGCCCTACCGAAGGGACTACCGATTCACGGAAGAAGAAGCGGTACTGCAGGTTCGTTCTGATCGGCGGCGGTTCAGGCCCTACGGGCTCTACGGCGGGCGGCCGGGTAAACCATCGCGGAACGTCATGAACCCGGATAACGGAGCACGAACCCTGGATTCCAAGCTGACCATGACCTTGCGTCGCGGTGATGTGTTCCGTCACGAGTTGGCTGGCGGTGGCGGCTGGGGTGATCCGCTGGAACGGGATCCAGGGCATGTGCTGGCCGACGTGCGGAACGAATATGTCAGTGTCAAAGGTGCCAGGTGCGATTATGGGGTCGTGATCGACGACAGCAACTGGTCAGTGGACCTGGCTGCGACCGGGGAACTGCGAAAGACAAGACTCAAGGCACGGAGCAGTGACTCGCTTCCTGCCGTGGTCTGGGAGGACGAATGAGTCCGGTGGCCGAATTGGCCGGGGCTGCTGGT
>JASLNQ010000348.1 GCA_030745955.1 Dehalococcoidia bacterium
CTCGGGGTGGAATTGACCATGAGCACCGCGGTGTCACGAGTTTCTGTTGCGCTGGCGGTCAAATCGCTGATCAGGGAACCGAGACCCCCAATCGACAGGTCACCATCCTGGAACGCCCTCACCTCGTCGAAAGTGCTGCTAACCTGCGCGATCAGTTCCAGATCACCCAGCAGCACAGTGGACAGAAGACGGGAAAATTCGGCAACCTGGTCCAGGCGTGCCTCCTGTCCTGCCATCCGCTCGCTCAACGACACGAAAATTCCGTTCGAACCCAACGCATCGAAGCGAACTCCGACATCGGTCGCCTGCTCAAGTATTTCCAGTACCGCTATCGAATCCGTTTCGAGCCCATCGAGCGAAACGCGCAACGAAGCCATTTCATCGGGGTCAGAAATCGAAATCGACCCACCAAGCGCAGTATCCTGCAGCACGAACATTGAACGGCCCAGCTCGATCGTCGCAAGCGCGGCTTCGTAATCGATATCAATACGATCCAGCAGCAGCTCTGCCGCCTGGCGTTGCCGATCGACAACCGGCACAACAACCGCTACCTTCGCCACGGTGCGGACGGGATAGGCCCATGCCTTCACGATGCGGTAACGACGATCGAATACTCCGAGCTTGTCTGAGAGCTCGGCAAGTCCGGCTTCCCCCCCCGCAAGCGCCGACGAGATATCCGTGTTAGCGAGCGCATTTGACGCTCTCTGAGCTGATACGACCGAAAGCAATGAACCGATGACGTATAACGCCATAGTCAGAATGGCAATCCGAAACGCTTTCCGGCGCGTAATAGATACTGCTCGCACGGCGTTCAACACCGTGGAAATCGTTCGTTCGAGTAACAGGGAGGTCATTTAGTTCCAGTAACGTGTGATGCTAGTTTCATCCACGTTCTCGATCGAAGAAATTACCCTTCGATGGACCGAGTGCCACGATAACCATCAACAATCTGAATTCGCACACGGAACACACCGTGCCGATAATGCGCTAAATCATTTTCGCTGACATCATCAAAAAAGTCATGAAGTTCCAGGCAAGCAATAGGACGGTGTGCAAAAGCATCGCTGTTTTTTTTTCGTTCGCACTACTGCTGGCCGCCTGCCGAACGGATTCCGCAATACCCCAGATCGACCCCTCAAGTACACCCGCCCCCACTCAAGATAGTACGTCAACGGCAATTCCAACTCCCACGGCAACGAACACCAGCATTACTCCGATTTCGGCCACACTCGAACCCGATCCCACCACCACCGCCATCCCGGCCACCGAAACTCCTGTACTCCCACCATCTCCTACATCGACCAGCACTCCCGCAAAGACGGCAGTTCCTACTACGACCCCCGTGCCCGCGACGATTCCTGTCGCCACGCCAACACCTGTCCCCACGCCTACTCTCGTGCCGACACCGACCCCTGTACCCTCGCCGACACCCGTCCCCGCTACCCCTACTCCGGTTCCAACCCCGCTGCCAACCGCAACGCCCACCGTTACGCCAACCGCAGTACCCACGCCGGCAACACCCCCAGCCACGGCAACGACAACGGTCCCGCCCACACCCACCGTACGGCCTTCTCCCACCGCAACGCCCTATATTCACCCAACGGAAACACCCATTCCTGCCCCGACATCTACACCGGTACCGACCAGCACACCCGATCCCTACGTCGCAACCAGCAAAGCCGGTGCGCTAGCTTCAAAATACGGTGTGATTCTTCACAGCAGTGATCCTGCTATCACCGCCTCGACAATGCAAAAACTCGATGCCGACTGGTATCTGAACTTCAGAGCACAAGTCTCGGCTATACCCGCCGGTAAATCCATGCTCGTTTTCGTCGATGTCTTACCCGGTGCGATCTGGTACGTCTCCGGTGAACCAAATCGCCGTTTTTCGGTCGACAGCGTCATCGAAGACCTCCGCTACTACTACACCAATATCAGGCAACTCGACCCGACCGCAAGAATCACCAGTCCTTCGATACTGAACTGGGATTTCACCTGTATCGGTTGCGGAGGCTACACGAGTGGGCAGGTATGGATGACCGAACTGGTAAATCGCTACCAGGACCTTTACGGCACTCTGCCACCCTGGGATATCTGGGCGATTGACCTTTACCCGCTCGACTGGTGGAACCTGCCGAACACGGGATTCCTGCCTGAAGTCATCCAGCAGTACGCCCCCGATCCGCCGCCGAACGATCAATCGATCCCGGTGACCAACCTCCAGGCCTACCGTGACTACATCGATTCACTCCCCGGTAAATCCGGGCAGCCCATCATCGTGACCGAGCTCGGAATTCACTGGGGCTGGACCTCCATCGAATTCGGAATCCCCGGCTGCGACGCCGGGAGTCCAGCCGGGCAATATCACCCGCTGGTCATCCGCGACTACTTCGACTCGGTATTCACATGGTTTGAAAACAACGCTGCATCCCACAACATCGAGCGCTGGTTCACGTACACAACCTACTCCGACGTCGCCAACTGCCGGTACGACGGCTACTCCGGTATGAGCTTGATGGACTCGCCCGGCGTCGATGCGCAACTCTCCGACCTGGGGAGATGGTACGTCTCGCGCTCGGCGCCATAACGAAGCGTCCGGCACGCCAAAAACGATTAATGCCCTTTGTTGCGAAGCACATGCAAGATCG
This sequence comes from Dehalococcoidia bacterium, assembly GCA_030745955.1. Next base: position 2,649 of record JASLNQ010000348.1, read on the forward strand.
TGAGGCCAGTCAACCTCAGGTCGAACACGAAACTGCTATGTGTAATGTAAACCCGGTCGTAATAGTACCGGCGCCACAAATCGTGATCGCTTGCCGGCTTGCGGAAAAATATCTGGGCGACACCGGTAA
>JASLNQ010000349.1 GCA_030745955.1 Dehalococcoidia bacterium
GCGTTCGCTAGGTCCTCTTCGTCGGTTACGTAGAGTTTCGATGTGCCGCCGTAATTCGGCGGGTTCCGGCGCTCCTCAACCCACCGGTCACGCGGGCGTGGACCGGTTATTCGCAGGGAAATCAGGTTCATGTCGAACCAGCGGGCAAAGTACCGGCAAATAAGTTCACCAAAACCCTTCGTCAGCCCGTAGGCGCTGGGCGTGTCCAACGGCATTTCATCTTCGTTCGGATAGTAGTCGCGGCCCCTGTAGTGGACGCTCATGCTGCTGGTGTACACCCCGTTCCTGATACCCATTTCCTGGGCCTTGAACAGGAGGAGGTGGAGCCCGTGGCAGTTGACCATGTAGTTTTCGGCGATGATTTTTTCGTCTTGCGCAGTTGAACCGCCACCCTGCGGACTCAGCATCGCAACATCAATGAAAGTGTCCATTCCGTCGAGTGCGCGGGTAACGTCTTCGGTGTTCGTCATCGACCCGCTCACATGCTCAACGTCGTGGCTCGGTTCCCGTGGGTCGAGGACCCGGAGCTCGTGGTGTTTCCTGAGGTAGGGAGTGATGAATGTTCCCACCATTCCAGAACCGCCTGCCAGTAGCACTTTCATTGTTTTCTCCCGGATCGAATGGTTTAAGCGGCCCCAATGTACGCCTTCTCTGAAAAATGCGCACGCCCGACTCATTAGCGACAAGGGAGGCATAGTATTGCCGTCCAATCTGGATGTAACGCGACCGTTTCGATCAATCGCGGACAGCCGTGATTGAGCAATATCCAGTGGAGGTGGTTCCAGTGACAGGACGCGCAAGGTACATAAAGCTAGACAGGCAGCAGGCCGGACCCACCAATGTGGTGGATACGGGTGACGACAGCATCTACCTGATGCACGGGCGGGGACCTTCGTGGGACAGAAACCCGACTGAAGTGCCCGTGCACATGCACATCGAAGTGGACGAAATGATCGTCATGCTCGACAGCCAGGAGGGGTTCTACTTGCACGGGAAATCACCGGAATCCATGGTCAAGACACCCTTCGAGGCACCGTGTGTCCTCATGTTGCCGGCTGGCGAGTTCCACAGGATCGTCACAACCAGCGAAGGCGAAGGCGAGAGCCTGCTCACCTACACCGCGGCCGACTCGACCCTGGAAACGTTTGACGATGCTTTCGACCGGGCTGTCCACGCAAAAGTGATGCTCGCCGATCTGCCACTGGAGGAACTGCCGGTAGAACAGCCCGTGCCTACGAACCTGAACCGGCAAAGGGCTGAAGGGCGTTAGCCAGACCCGTACTATCTCAGCCGGTCCGACCTGTCTCCCCAGAACACCGTGTGTGGGTTGAAGTCCGCCCACGCCCAGTCGAAGGCCGATACGTAAGGTGCACGCTGTAAAAGAGCACCTTTGAGCGGCCCGGATATAGCGACTCCGGTCTCGAAATCCCACGTCGATCCTGTCTCGACGTCTCGGATTTCTCGAAAGCCTGGTACCTTATCTGCCCCGACGGAATCCCCGGCCTCGACCAGTTCAAAAGTAAGGGTTTCCGGGAGATTCTCGGGGCCGGTCAACCCATGCCTGGGTGATCGCAGGAACACGTGGACCACCCGGGTGTCCCCATCGGCAAACACCGCGACCGGAAAATCCCCAACCGATTCGTTGACAACGCCCCGGCCCGCAGAAGAAGCAAAGTAGAAACCGGTCGCTGCCTTGCCCAGCGAAACACCAATCACAAACTCGTCCAGCGAGATGGCGGCGGCATACTCGAAACCAGGCCGCTCATCGACGAGCACTTTTGTGTCGGGATTGTTGTCGAGCCAGGTTTGCCAGGGCACCAGCTGAAATGGCAGCAGGGTAAGTCGTGTCCCGGTCAGTTCACCCTCGATAGCCGCCCCCCCATGGCTGCGACCAGGTGCTCTCCGATTCCCGGTCCCACCATGTCATCGCATTCATGAACAGCACGCCCTCGTTTCCGAAGGTGTGGACCGCTCCTTCGATTCGCCGGTCATGCACGAGACCGGTGTAGCAAATCGGTCACCAGGTGACCAGCACCGGGGTGCCACCCACCTCGTCGTTGACCATCTCCCGTACCCGCATCATACCCACCGGGTAGGCCCTGGCATCGCCGTTGATCGCCAGCCCGATGACCATTTTACCCGGCTGCAGCCCAGCCTCTTCGGGTGAAACGTACGCGGGCGAGTAGACCGGTACGATCGCGTCGCGTGGTATTCGATCCCGCTCGTAGTCGACGTATCCGAATGCGCGGTCGATCGAATAGTCGACAGCACGTATCTCCGGGTCCGGGTTTATCGCGGCGAAGGCATCGACCTCGAACCGCGGCAGGGTGACTTCACCCGAAGAATCATGGACCAGTTCCTGTCCATCCGTGGATTCCACCGTATCGGAGGAGCAGGCCCCTGCAAACACGGCGAACGTCGCCATTACGCCGAACGCGATCACGCCTTTCGGCCTTGCCTGCTGCAGGAAATTTGACATGCCCATACAAGTTCGATGTAACAGGAAGACGAAAGGTACTTCCGCGCTAACCTGAACTCACGATCGGCAGTGTGTTGGTACAGGATCGCGGTACGGCCCGCCGGTAGCAAACGGGACGAGTGGCAATATCCGCTCCTCCACGATTCCGTGTAAAGCCCCCTCCCGGCAGGCGAAGGGGGCTTATATATCACGCATGTGCCGGGCCACAACCCGACGGGTTCACACGGAATAACCGACTGAACCGTCGACCCTGATCGGAACCCCG
>JASLNQ010000034.1 GCA_030745955.1 Dehalococcoidia bacterium
CAACCCATCAAAACGACCGCACCGGGTCCCAAATCCCCACTCACCACCCGTCAACCCCATCACCCGCCAACACCCTCAGCCCGCACTCGCAAACAAGCTCATCGCGAGCCCGACGAAACGCGTTACGAACCACTCTCTCCCCCACGACAGGCGTACACTCTCGAACGCCTTGCCAGACATCTCAGACATCTCAGATAACTCACAATCCGAAGCTGCCGCGAACGGTCTACCGCCTGGCGCCTCCACCCATTCGACGGGCTCTGGACAAGCCGCAGCCGGGAGCTCGGAACCGCGCGGAAGCGAACTGAAGCCTGACTCATCAACCGAGTCACCGGCGACCGGCCTCTCGGTAAAGCAGACGAGTCTGGCGCTCATGTACGGACTCTCGGCAGGCCACGGCGTAAAGCACTTCGGGCAGGGCGCCCTCCTCGTCATGATCCCGAGCATCAAGGCCACCCTCGGACTCTCCGACGTCGCGGTCGGGGGCATCTCGTCAGCCCAGTCCATCTCCTCGGGCCTCGCCAACATCCCCGCCGGCATCCTCACCGACATGTTCCGCAAGAAGATCGCCTGGATACTCTTCACCTCCATGATCATGGTCGGCACCGGCTACATCATCATCGGCGCGTCGCCCTGGTACTGGGCACTCCTCGCAGGCGTCGCCATAGTAGGTTTTGGCACGTCGCTGTGGCACGCCCCCGCCTTCGGCACCCTGGCCGCACGCTATCCCGAGCGACGCGGCTTCGCGATGGCTGCCCACCTCACCGGCGCGCAAATCGGCAACACAACGTCGCCACTTATCATCGGCTTCCTGCTGGCAGGTTCGATCGGGTCATGGGTTGTGTTCAGCGGAATCGACTGGCGATGGCTGGCGGTGATCGTGGCGATACCGATGTACATGACCGCACTGACGGTGATCGCCAAATTCAAGTCGGCGGGTGCTGAGTCGACGGGTTCCGTATCGCTCGGTGATTACTTCACGTCAGCCAAGCGGCTTCTCAGCAACCGCGGCGTGCTCGGAATGGCGCTGCTGGGTGCGATGCGGGGCGCGATCCACAACTCGTTCCAGGTCTTCCTGGTCATCTACATGCGTGAGGAACTGGAATACTCAGACACCTATGTTGGCCTCCACATCGCGCTCATCACCATGGCCGGCATTATCTCGACCCCGATCATGGGTAATGTGTCGGACCGTACGGGCCGCCGACCCGTGATCGCTTTCGCCATGATGTCGATGACCCTGATAATTTTCCTGTTCCTGCAGTTCGATTCAGGACTCACCATGATGGCCCTGATCGCCGTACTCGGGCTGTTCTTCTTCTCGGTGATGCCGATCATCAACGCCGCAGCTATGGACATGATCGACAAGGGTTCAGAGGGTTCGGGGACGGCGCTGATGTTCTCTGGGGGCGCCATAATCGGATCGCTCACCCCGATTGCCGCGGGCTTCATCAACCAGTCGAGTGGCTTCCACGGCGTCGTGATCTTCTCAGGGATCATCGCCGCCACCGGCGCCGTCCTATCGCTGGTACTCCCGATGACAAGAAGTACGACCGCCTAGTGCCACTTACCTCCACCGGGCCGGGCCGTTCTTGATCGCATTTTCAGCACTCCGTAAAATCGGGCGATACCGATCCGGGCCGTTACCAGCGCGTTCGGTAAATGAGGCAACCATGGCAAAACACGAAGTGAATCCAGTCCAGTACGAGACGCTTTCGCCGGGCTACGAGGCTGTCAGTGTCTCCGATCCTGGTGCATACACCCCCGGCACAGATGGCGAAGGGCCGTTCGATATCGACCTTGCCACAACCGAAGGTCCTACTGTTAAGTGGACCACGTGGCCCATGACGCTCGAGCACGGGAGAGTGCCGTGGACCGATGAAATCCGCGTGCTCAACGAGATGCAGTCGAAACTTGGCACGCTTGGAATGGAAACGCGTCGCCTGTGTGCACATATCGGAAGCCTGGTGCCCTGTGATTCAGGCTTCCCTGTCACCGTCGATGAACTGTTGAGTGCGCTGGGCCGGGGCCGCCTCTACAAGAAGACATTCCACAACGGGTGTTGGGCCCCATCCGTATGGTGGGAGGAACGTACAACCCAGCCGGGACAGCAGGCCGCAATGCTGGCGATCGAAGACATTGTCCGGGGCTACGTCAGTGGGGTTCGGCGATCGGAGCTCACCGACCGATATCCGCAGGCAGGTCAGTTTATCGCGCGGACCTGCGACTGGCTTGGACCGGCTGAACAACTGAGTCCCGTTCAGCATTTGATGATTGAACGGTTCCTGCTCCCCTTCGAGTACTTCACCCGCCGCACCCACGATTGGAATCCCGTGTACCAGGAGTGCTTCGGAGAGGATGGGCGAGGGCAAGAAATCGACACCGAAATCACCCGCCTCGCGGGCCTTCCACGGATCCGCTGGAACAATTCTGAAGAGTTCAAAACGGCTCATTCGTCGATCGAGGGCGAACGCAAGAAAAACCTCTACGAGGTTTGCGGTGCCCTCGCGATCAGTCTGCATACGCTTTCCGACTGTCATCACAGTTCGTTTCGTTATGTAGAGACCTGGCTGCACGGGATAGGCAGGGGAAAACTACAGATCCCCGGACGGTCTGCAGGAACCGAGCGACGTCGCCTGGGTCGACTCCTCTTCGGCTACGCTCTTGCACTGGACCGGTGGCTCCAGGGAGTTTCGATGCAGTGGCTGCTCATGGACCTGGGGCATGTCGATCTTGGATTCGATCCAAAGAATGAAATTCTCAGGGTGTATGCCTACCTGGGCGAGCGACGATCACCAACCAGAGAATGGCTTACCGCATGCCTGTGGTACAACATTGCGCGGTCCTGGCCGGCTGGACTGGATTGCGGGAGGAGCAACCACCCCGAGTTACTTGCCACGGCGGAGGCCAGTGGAATCGTCGTCAACGAGTGGATGTCGGCAAAACTGCAGGAGCACCCCCCTTCGTGACGGCGCGCCGCACTCCTGGCGGTCACGGTCCGCAACTGTGAACGACCCTCCCAGCTTGCGAGCGAGTCAGAGAGGGGGTTGTCTCATGTTGTGGCCACAGAAGAAACCGAGTACCCGATCCCGCGGTGCGACCGGATCAGGCCCTCGTCCTGTGAATCCTGGCTCAGCTTCAGGCGGAGTCTGCGGATCGCCATGTGCACAGCTGCGTCCGATACCGTCGTGTTACCCCACGCCTGCTGCTTCAGCGTCGAGAACTCAACCACCATGCCCGGATCTCTCGTCAGCGCCTGTACACATCCCACTCGGTCAGATTCAGATCAAAGCGCTCACCGTTCACAACGGCGTTCTTGCGATCGAAATCGAGCAGCAGGCCCGGCGCAGCGAAGGCCGTTCGCTCCGATTTCCTGCCCGATACGCGACGCGTAACTGCCCTGACACGTGCCATCAACTCAATCGGCTCATACAGCTTGGTCACGTAGTCGTCGGCGCCTACCGTAAGGGCCTTCACGATCGACTCCGTCGTATCGTTTCCGCTCACGACGATCACGGGCACATCCGATGACTTACGCAGCTGTTTCAGGACCTCCAGGCCGTCCATGTCGGGCAGGCCCATATCCAGGAACACCAGGTCGGCCGCGTTCGCCCCCAGGTGATCGAGCATGTCTGTACCGAGCTCGAATTCAGACAATTCGTTCCTGCTTCCCGAAACCTCGAAGCAGATACGGATTGAATCGCGCTGATTGGGATCGTCGTCGCAGATGATGACTTTCAAGGAAGTGCGGGCTCCGTTAGGACAGGGACTGATTCAGGCGACCGGTTGGCGGTCGTACGCAAATGCGTGGAAACAGTATCAGGTTCCACGTTCCAACAAACATGCACGAACAACAAAACCTACCCAACCCCATTCAGACCGGCTCACGACATCACCCGATTCGTCGCAACCGCCCATTACCAAAGTGCCAACACTAACCCTCCATGACCACCCGCCCGGCACCCTCTGGACACCTCGATGTACGACCACCGTCCCCCTGGTCGATTTCCCGTACCAAACCACAGATGGATAACCGGAAACTAATCCGAAACCGGATATGACTCGGTGTGCCGTCAAGTTGAAACCGGGGGGTTCTCGCCAGACCGCAAACCTGTTACGGTCTGAATGCGGTTCGTTCGGTCCTTAAAAAGATGCGCCCCTCCGGAGGCGTGAGTGGAGGGGCGCACGGGCTCTGAGCGGAGACTGAACCAGCAACTACCGAGCCCGGGAAGGTCGCTGGCGGCAAAGGGTTTGTGTGTCCGCACAAACCCCAGGTTTCAACTTGTCGTCTCAACGCGATATTCAGCTTTGTCTCGGCCCAACATCCCGGCGGTCCGGGTGTCACCTACTTCCTGTATGTGTTAACGCTCCGGGCTCCTCGATTGTTCCCTAGACCGGGGTTCTGTTCGCCCCTATCGGCTGCGGGACGGACGACCGGAGAGCTACGCCACCGTTGAGATTGACCAGCGCCGACTTAAGTCGGCTGTCCAGGATTCGCAAGCTGCTTATGAGCTTCAATCGCCGGTACTCCGGTATGACCTGCAGCTGTAGTGCATCAAGCTCACCGGCGATTTTCAGGACGGCGTTTTCAATCAACTGGGTGTCGGCCTCGATGGGCCGGGCCGGCTGAATCACCGGAGCCGGCTCCGGTTCGCGCTCGGGTGCGCGCTTGCCGTTTACTACCTCTTCGATGATCTCTTCGATCGTCAGGTTAACCGCGGTCTTCGCACGGCCGACGATTCGTTCGACGTGGACGCTCGATAGGCGGCCCTCGATAAACGGCTGGGCGATCTCTCGCTGTCTGGCGTGGTCGTCGATGTCGGCGATCGAGCGTGCCTCTTTGAAGGTCAACTCGCCACTGTTCACCCTTTCACCTAGGCCGGGGTCGAGGGTGCGGATCAGGCTTTCGTAATGGTGGATAGTGCCGGGTGTGATACCGGTCCTGCGGGCCAGCTCCTGCTGGGTAACCTCATGTGTGTCGCGGTACTCCATGAAGGCCCGCCCCAGCTCCATCGCCGGTACCAGGGAAGAGTGATACTGCTCTGCAAGCGACAGCTCCCAGCGCTCCTGCGGTGTGACCTCTTCCTTAACGGTGCACTCAACGGCAACTTCGCCGGCTTCGATCGCCGCCGTGAGTTTTCGGCCGCCCGCGAGCAGCAGGTAACCGCTGTCCGTCGGCACGACTACCGGATCACGCTTCGAACGCACGGACCGGGTGGTTTCACGCCGTCCGTTTGGCCTCTTTGGTCGAGGCAGATCAGGATCAGGGAAGATCTGGTCGATCGGAATCTTCAACTTGTTGTCCTCGGTGCGAATTTTCTAGCCTGCTGGAATGGGTGCGAGGCTCGAACTGGGACACTCTCACAACGCATTCCAAATTGTTGAAGGTAATTCTCCGCGTTCCAGATGGCACAAGTTGAAACTGTCCCGCTGCATTCCAAATTGCGGGGTATTCTGTCCTCGGTGGGGAAACCTCTTCAAATTCAAGGATCTTTCTCTCTGTGTGACCTCCGGATTCTTATGTAGATATCTGCGCAGGTTTCACCGAGGATCACGACAATTACCGCGACGACCAACGCGGCCAAAACCCCAATTGGTGCGTATTTGAATACGGTGGCTGCACTTATGATCGATGTAGCGAATACTGTTGCCTTCATCATGGAACTCCAACAGACCGGAAGCGGCCCGTTTAGGTGATTGTTCAGGTGGTGGTGTTAATGATCCGCGTTCCAAACATTGGATTCGAAAACTGTCCTACATTCCAAAAATACATTCCAAAACCGTATTGACTTCGGCATTGGTGCCCTCTACATTGCATTTCATGGAAATAATCCGAATCGACAATTGCGTTCAATGACTCTTCAACAAGCGCCCCCGACTGTCCCTCCCTACGTGCCCTATCGAACGTTCCAGACTTTTTTGGAATTCCTGCTAGACGAAGGCATTCCAGAAAGAATTGACAAATCGGTTTGGGGACCCAGGTTCTCTGGCAGTTCGGGAACACAATTGATGACGACACTCAAGGTGCTTGAGCTGGTTGATTCCGAGGCGCATCCATCCGACGAACTGGAACAACTTGTCCATGGTGAAGGTGAACAACGGAGGGCGTTATTGCGCCGAATTCTCCAGCGCTTCTACACGCCGGTTTTCGAACTTGACCTGACCCGCGCGAGCAAGGGCCAGTTTCACGAGGCGTTTCGGTCCTTCGGAACAAAGGAAGGCGTCCTTACCAAGTGTGAGGCATTCTTTATCCGGGCTGCGCAGGCAGCTGGAATCGAGCTCTCGAAGCGAATTCTGGCAGGTCGGCACGGTGCCAGCCGATCGCGCGCGACCGTCGCCCCGGCCCGCTCACGCGCGGTCACAGCCCAGGCCGTCGCCCCGGAGCAAAATGTCATCCCTGCGCAGACCGAAACCCTCGTCCCCGCGCAGGCTGCAGAGCTTGAACTCGCCGATCGGATCCTGGCCAAGTACCCGGACTTCGACCCGGCCTGGGACCCGGCCGTCCAGGCCAAGTGGCTTGAGGGGATGACACGGCTCTACGAAGGCCTGTCGGTGCGGCCCGCCGAGCGCCAACCCGACACCGACGGCACGACCGAAGACCGGCAGCCCGGCTAACGCCACGGACTGCGTCGATCCCCTCTCACATGCCCTGGTGTGCCCCGCGGGGCTTCCTGCTGTCGCCCAGGCAATTCGATTGCGCCCGGCGACTAACGGACAGGGTTAGGGTGCGGGTGGTTCCTAAAGACGCACGACCCACGCCACACGAGCTACACCAACGCAGCCAGCACGGACACCGTGACCCAACCCCGGATCCCTCGGCTCCGATGACTACGCTCGGGACGCGTTGACGAGTCCCTTTCTGGCCCCGCTAGATCGACTCTGGATAAATCCGGTACTCGACGATATTCAGGGTCCTGCCGTCCGGCGTGATCCGGTCGTACTCATCCTCGATATCGGCACCCAGCGCAATCGGAATATTGCGGCTCCGGCGGTTGGCAAGGTCGACCGGATACTTCAGGTAGTCGAACTCCACCTCCTCCGCGGCCCATCCGCAGAGCCCGTCCACCGCCTCGAACCCGAGCCCAGCCCCCTGCCATTTCTCGGCGAGCCAGATTCCGATCTCCGGCGTGCGACTCTCCGGATGATGTAATCCGAGGCATCCGGCGAACCGATCATCCATGCCCTTCCTCAAGATTGTCAGCTGGAGGTTCGTGCGGTTGTTCATCCGCTCGATCGAATCGGCGATAAACGCCGCGGTTTCCACACTCGACCTCGCGGGTGGCGGGTACATATAACGCGTCACCCGCTCGTTGAACTGCTCGAAGATCGGCATCAAGTCGACGATGCTCGTCGGACGGAAGATCAGCCGCTCGGTGACAATCTCCACTTTCAGCAGGTCGATGTCACGACGCAGGGGCATTACGCGGTATCGACGAGTGTCAGACGGTCCTCTGAGCCAGTACCGTCGAGCTCGATAACCGACATCGCTTCGGCGCGGGCTTTCTTGCCGCTGGGAGCCACCGATTCAAACATAGCAATCGTTTCCGGGTGGCACGTGAGGAAAAGGATCTGGAAACGCTCCGAGAGGTCCATGATGACCTGGCAGGCAGCCTTTGCACGCTCGGGGTCGAAGTTCACCAGGATATCGTCAAAATCATCTCCGCCCAGGTGGGTATCCCCGTTGGTGGCCAAGACCTCAAAAACCCCATCGCCAATGTCGAGTACCGAAATGTCGAAGGTACCACCACCCAGGTACAGCTGCTCGGCGGTGCCCCGGCTCAATTCGTTGGCCCGCTTGGTGTGTGCCTCGCCCTCGATGACCTCAAGGTCCTGCTCTTTCTCGCCGATAACAGCCCGGACCGCCGTGTAGCGTCCTAATGTCAGGTCCAACAGATACCTGGATGCAGCCTGCATCAGCGCGGGCTGGCGTTCCCTCTGGAACTCCTCGCGTGTGTGTTCGAATATGTCACGGGCAATCGTCAGCACGGCCCAGCGTCCGGCATCGGCCTGGAGTTTCTCCTCGAGCACATTGATCTCCGAGTGGAGCTCCAGCGCCCACCCGGACTTCTCGAATTCCGCCTGCTGGCGTTTCAGGTTGCCCTGCTCTTCGTGAAGGTTGTTGATCACACCCTGCAGGCGCTTCTCTTCGTCCTGCAGCTGCTGCAACCTGGCGACCGCCTCTTCGTTCGGAGTCGCCTGGAGATCGTCGCGGTACGGCTGGCCGTCTTCGTTGGTCAGCAGCGGTTCCATCTCGCGCATCTCGGAGAGTTTGCGTTCAAGCTCACGGCGCTCCTGAACCTGGCGGGCAAGGGCCGTGAACTCATCGTGGTCTTCCGTATCGCCCCTGGCCAGGAGTGTTGCGATCTTTTCGTCGACCTGTCCCAGCCGGTGCTCGAGGTTCGAATTCTCGGTGTTCCAGATTTCGAGTTCGGCCTCGATCTGCCGCCGGCGCTCCACCGCACGGTCATGCGTCAGTAGCCGGTCGGCAAGGTCCTGCAGTACAGTCGTCGCCTGCATCGGGCTTGCATCGGGCAGCCCCGCAGCGTCGACAACATCGGAAAGCCGCATCTCGATTTCACCGGCCGTGTCGTACATCTGCGACACCCGCATGCGGAGGCTGGCGACCGTCCGCTGCTGGCTCTTCAGCGTGCGGATGCTTGCCATCACGTTTGCGGCCTGGGCAGGATCGAGGTCGATTCGCAGCTCAGTCCGCTCAAGCAAGAGCTGCCAGCGGTTCTGGACATCGGCCAGTGCGTTGGAAGCGAGTGCAAGGGCGGTGTGCGACTCGGTGAGGCGGGTATCGATATTGGCCAGCCGGGTAGCTGCGGTCTCAAACTCTCGTGAAACGACCTCAAACCGCCGGCGCAGGTCGAGAGACCGGTCGAGTTCGCCACCTTTTTCCTCGACATCGCGTATCGAGGGCGTGTTGCTAATGCTGAACTCCCCGGCAATATCGAAAATCTCTTTGCCAATGGCGTCCAGCCGCTCCTGGACCTCCTCGACCTGGGCGTTGGCAACATCTTTCGCCTCGCCGACAGCGGGCTTGCGGATCTTGATTTTGAATCCACCGGCCGCCCTGGCACGTGAAACGAGCATGAACCCCGCCATCACGGCCAGCAGCCCGGCGAGCCCGCCTGACAGCTCCCCGTTCATGACACTCCATACCACCGAAGCTATACCAACCGCGATAACGGTGACCGGTAGCAGGATCGAGCCGACAAAGCCAGCGATTTCCTCAGTCTCGGTCTGCGCGAGCGTCTCGGTGAGGTTCTTCTGGGCGTCATTCATTTCGGCCCTGATCGAGCCCGATTCCGCGATAGCGGACCGCAGGCGCGAAAGGCGATCGCGCTTCTTCTCAAGCTCCAGCGAAGTTTCCTTCGGAACATCCGTCAGCGCATCCCGGGCCGCCGCGAGCTTGAGCGCGTCGTCGGCCATGGTGGCACGGTCTTCGGTCCGGCTCTGAACCGTAAGTTCGGCTTCCTGGTAGGTACGCCGCACCTTGGTCAGTTCGCGCCCGGCCGATTCCAGGTTGGCCTGCAGGTCCATGGGTGTCTCGAACTTGCCGATGGACTGCTCGGTCCAGCCGCCGCCCAGTGCGGCGAGATCGCGGTCAAGCTGGGACTGCTCTTTTTCTAGTTCCTGTTCTACACCGGGGAGATCGTTGACAGCCTTGTTGTAGTAGGCCGTTTCCATCACCAGCTTGCGGGCGGCCTCACCGTGCTCGATGAACGCATCTACGACACCGACTGATTCAAACTCGGTCGTTCGTTCCTGTTGCCGTAAATTGCCATCATCCACCTGGCGCTGAATATCGCTCTTCTGCTCAACCAGGCTTGCGAGCTGGTCCTCTGCGTTTTCCGGGATCGAGTCGTTTTCCGGCAGATCCGAGACCTGGCGCTCGATCTCACCCTGTCGTTCCCACGGCTTTCGCAGTTTCACGAGGATCTTCTGCCGCTCGATGCCCGAACGCATATCTTCGAGCTCGGCGGTCTGGGTGTCGAGGTTCTCGGCAATATGCTCGAGGTTCGTGGCAATTTCGGCGTACTGGTCGCTGCCGCGCCGGGTTTCCTCAAGTTTCGCCCGGGCCTCGGCGAGGTCCTTTTCAAGCTTGCCGATAGATCCCGCGCGCCCGGTGCTGCTCCGGAGCTTGCGCAACTCGGCGTCAAGATCGCCGCGTGCATCTGTCAGCGACACGTTCGCAAGGCCCAGCCCGACCGAGTAGATCTTGTCCCTGATCTCGTCGGAATTCAGCGACGATAACGCCTGCAGTTCGCTCAGTGAAATCGAGAATACGTTGGTGTACAGCTCGCTATCGATCCCACCGAGCAGCGAGCGGAGCATGTCGTCGCTACCCGACGCTCCACCGGTGCCGGGGCCGGTGACAACCACCTCGCCGCGGCGCTTGCCGTCTCGCCGGTGGATATTGAAGCTCGCGTCAGCCGACGTGGTGAGTGAAATCGAACCTGCGGCGGCCTCAGGTTTGAAATGCCGGTACAGGAACAGATCCCGTAGCGTCGCCCGGTCGCTCCTGTTTACGTAGCCGAAGAGCGTCGATCGCAAGAACGCGCGAATCGCCGATTTACCGGCTTCGTTAGGGCCGGCCAGTAGCGTGAGCTGACCCGACATATCACCGAAACTCTTATCGGCAAACGGCCCAAAGTTTTCTATGTTGATCCCTGTCAGTCGCAAGTTACTTCCCCTGCTCCAACAGTTCAGCCAGGTACCAGCGTGCCTCTTCGGCCCACGCAGAAACCTGTTCATCACTCGGCTTGTCGAGCCCGTTCCGGCGACCGCTGTAAACGTCGGCAACGACCTCGGTGAGTCTCTCGATCTCGTCCGACTCAATCGATGAGAGCAGCGCCCGCTTCAGCGTGGCGCCAAGAAAGTCGTCCTGCTTTGCGCGAAACTCGATATCGATCGCAGGTCGTGTCGAATCGACGATGCGCTCGACCCACACCCACGGCGAACTGCCAATCCAGGTGCTACGTGCTGCATCGAGCAGGTCGCCGACCGCGCCGTCGGCAGTCAGCTGTTCGTGCAGTGGCCCCCGGCCGACCAGGGTCACCCGGCAGACCACGTCCCGGCCCTCTGCCTGGACGCTCAGGTTGTCGGTATGCTGCCGGATGGCAGAGTCGAGACCGTCGATCGTGTTGAGGTTAGAGATATCCACTTCGCAGCGTTCCCACCGGACAACGTCCAGCGCAACGAATTCGGTCTTTGAGGCCCCGCTGGGATCAACGTCGACCACGAGTGCGCCGCGCGCACCGGTTTCGTTCGGATGCCGGCCCTGGGTGTTCCCGGGGTAGGCGATTACGGGCGCCGAGCGCTTGAGTGTCTGGCGGGTGTGCACATGACCCAGCGCCCAGTAGTCGATACCCGAGGTCGAAAGCTCTTCAACAGTGCATGGCGCATAGTTGGCGTGCGCACCGTTGGCGCCGACATTCGCATGGAGCAGCCCGATGGCGAACATGTTGCCCGATTCGGGTGGGCTGAACTGCACGGCGAGGTTGTCGGTGACCTCGCTCGTCGGGTAACTCATGCCCTGCACTGCGGCGACCACTTCGCCATTCTTTTCGATGTTCTTCCACTCGGGAGTCGCACCGAAAATATGGACGCCCTCGGGCCATGAAATGGAAGATTGCCAGCCGTTGAGGGGATCGTGGTTGCCGTGGACCACGAACGTCTGAATACCCTTTTTGGCAAGTTTGCCAAGACCGTCACGGAACCGGAGCTGCGCCCGTACCGACCGGTCTGCGCCGTCGTATACATCGCCAGCGATCACCAGGAAGTCGGCCTCTGTCGTAATGCACAGGTCGACAAGGTTCTGAAAGGCTTCGTATGTAGCCTCACGGAGTCGGGTCGCTACGCGATTGTCGGTATCACCGATACCAGCAAACGGCGAATCGATGTGAAGGTCCGCCGCGTGTACAAAGCGGAATGAATCCATAACTGGCGTTATTCTGCTGGAAGGCCGGTTTCATACCCCGGGGTGGAGCTCCAATGGCGGGTTCGACATCCCGCCAGGCGCATGATCTGCCTTCTATACCGTCAGTTTAGCAACGGGCGGGGCGATAGCAGCAGCGGGCTGTCACGTACAACTCTTGTGGGGGTCAGCACGCGCGTGAATCGTCCGATGCCCGCCCATCTCACTACTTTCGCCCGATATACAGCCCCCGTCCGAACGATTCGAGTTCGAGGTGCTCCCGGTTAAGACCGGCCTTCTCGAAGCCGGAAAGGTACTCCTCGTTTGTGAACCAGCCCATCTCGTGGGTTTCGGTAACCCGGTTGATTCCACCCGACTCGCCGATCATGTACTCAAGGACCACGCGCCCGCGCTCTACCGGCTCGGCGACTGTCATCCGGGTCACGACGAAATCTTCTGTTTCGACCGTGCTGGAACTGACCATCCCCACGAGCCAAGACTCGGGCGTGATCCACGGCTCAATGACCAGAACGCCGCCGGGGTTTACGTGAGCAGCCATGTTCGAGATGGCCTGTTCCAAACGCACGACCGTCTTCGTGTAGCCAATCGAAGAAAACAGGCACGTGACAACATCGAACCCGGTGTCGAGGTTGAAATCGCACATGTTTCCAGTGTGATATTTGACGGTCGGGACTCGTTCCCTCGCGATGGCCAGCATCTCGTCATCGAGGTCCAGCCCCGTGCAGTCGAACTGTCGGTCGAGATGCTCAAGGTGGCGGCCCGTACCGCAGGCTACGTCAAGCAGTGATTCGGCACCGGGGACTCGCTCGCGAATCAGGGCCGTCAGGAGTTCGGATTCGGCTTCGTAGTCCTTGCCGGAATACACAGCATCGTAGTGTTTTGCCGTCTTGGTGAACATGGCTACATGTTATTGATTACGATGCCGCGTTACCTAACCAATCCTTGTGACTGGGCCGCCGTTACTCGCCAACTCGCTACTGTCATGCTGAACTCGATTGGCTCTGTTGACATCATATGTACATGTCCTGGAGTCATCTGTGTGCGATGTAAAGGGCTATCGGCTTTCTGAAGAGCCATCGTTTGAGCCTGTAGATGTTGAATGCCACTCCCAGGAGGAACGTTTGCAGTATCTGCGGCTTCAGTGAGCGTCCCGGTGCCCTTGCAGATAGCTTGCGTTTCACCATCGAGAACACCGTCTCCACGAGCCCTCTTCGTGAATAGAGCTTGGCTGGAAAATTGTTCTGCATCTCTGCCCTCACACCCGTTGCTCTACCCATCACCTTGCTGCGTGTCGCGGGGATTACGCTCATGGCCCCTGCAACATTGCGGATGTAGTCGTGGTTCTGGCGGGAATCGAACTCGGCATCAGCCAGAACGAGGCCGACGGGGCGCAACCTGCAGCTCTTCTCGATAAGCTCAGGCAGGGAAGCGGTGTCGTTGGTGGGCCCCCTGTGTGCGACCTGCGCCACTATGGTGAAGTTGTCCATATCTGCTGCAATCACCCACTTCAGATAGTGCCTGCGTGGGCGCCCACCGGTCCGCTTCACAAAGTAGGTGCAGATGGACACAGACGCCAGACCGGTGCCGTCCACCGCTATCTGCATCCCGGCGTCTCTGGCCGGAGCAGCCGCGGGTATGCTCGAAATCGTGTCGGAAAGGACCTTGTCGAGCACCTCGGGATCAAGCCGTCGCATGAAGCGATACAGGGTGGTGTAGTCCGGCACCCTCTTCAAAGC
>JASLNQ010000350.1 GCA_030745955.1 Dehalococcoidia bacterium
AAGCGCTCGACGAGATGGAGCAGATGGGGTGGATCGGCCCTGCGCGCCCGCGCATGGTCTGTGTCCAGGCCGAAGGTTGCCCACCACTGGTAAACGCCTACAAAAAGGGTGAGGAGTTTGCGGAGCCGTTCCCGAACCCGGCAACGCTTGCCGCGGGAATGCGGGTACCAGCCGCAGTTGGCGATTTCCTTGTGATTCGCGCTGTTCGGGAAAGTGGCGGGACTGCCCTGACTGTAAACGATGAGCAAATGGTCGAGTCGGTGCGCGACATGTCGGCCTTCGAGGGCATCTTCCCCGCCCCGGAAGGCGGAGCGACGCTCGCTGCGCTGGAGCTGCTGCTGGACTCGGGTGAAGTACAGCGTGACGACCGGGTCGTGCTATTGAACACCGGTTCGGCGCTGAAGTACCTCGACGTGCTAGCCCCCGCCCTGGGCCAGTAGGGTCAAAGTCTCCTCTCCCTCGCAAAGGTTCTTGCACAAAAATACGATCTGGGTCAGTCGCCCGGAAAAACACGGCGAAGAATGCGGGGCATCACTGGCTAATCCATAACAATAAATACGCACTGCCATTTTGTGGGGAACGGTATTCTCTTTCGTTCGATATGCGCATTGCTTAGCCCGAGTTCAACCTTCTCATATGGATTCGTGAGGGTTCGACCATGGCCGCTTTAGTCAGGACCCTGAGAGACTCGCTGACAATCGCACGCTACCGGCTTTCTCACCAAAGTCGCAGACGAGCATGGATGGCCAACGTGTTCACCAGCGGTTTTTTCATGGTTGGCCCCCTCGTACTCCTCGGCGAAACCATCGTCGGATCCAACGGCGAACGGTTGGACCCGTTCTTCGCGAACACTGGTTACATCAACTACACCGGCTATCTTGCAGTTCCACTGGTGTTTGCATTTTTAACCAACTCCTCATATAGCTGGATCGGCCAGGCGATTCGCAGCGAGCAAGTTGAAGGAACCCTGGAGCGCACCTTGATCTCAATGAAACACCCGAGTGCGCTAATCCTCGGCGGCGTAGCGGCACACGTTTCGTTTCTCATCGTCTTCATCGCCGTCGGCATAGCAAGCATCTCGCTCCTCGTCGACCTCAATCTCAACATCAACTGGGCTACGGCGGCACTCGCCGCCGCCTTGCACCTCTACGCCGTGTACGGATTCGCGTTCATCCTAAGCTCACTCTTTCTATGGATTCGCGATGCTTTTGCGGTCCAGCAGGCAGTCACTTACGTAGTAATACCAGTGTTGGCAGGCGCCGGATTTCCAGTTTCGATATTTCCTGGTTGGCTTGAATTTATCTCGAGGTTGATTCCGTTCACCTGGGCATTCGAACTAGAGCGAAAAGCATTCCTTCAGCACGCATCAATCGATAACGTCGCCTCTGATGCAGCATTGCTGTTCGGTATAGCCACATTCCTCTGGGTCGTGGCTTACTTCTTCTTCAGGACAACTCTTCGTCGGGCGAAGAAAACCGGATCGTTGGGGATGTATTAATGACCACCCTGTCTCCTTCGATGGCCATCCGCCACTTCAGAATCATCCGCATCGTGGCACTGCGCGAGCTAACAGTTCAGACGAAATATCGAAACAAATTCTTCATCGACGTGTTCAGTCATTTCCTCGGTGTTCTTCCGATTCTCCTGATCACGATCGCCATGTCGGGCTCTTCACTCGATGGCGGCTCGCTCTCCGATGTGACTGCCACCAGAACCGTCTTCGTACTCCTCGGGTTCATCGCGTTTCTGGCGTTCGGATTTGGAACGCCGATCATGCTCTACTCAGGAATGGGCTGGGGCATTTCGACAGAGGTAATGGCCGGAACGCTGGAACGAAATTTCCTGGCACCAGTCTCACGACACAACATTGTTCTGGGCCTCGGCCTCTACTACGTGATCCTTTATGCGTTCCACGTTTTATCGCTGCTTCTACTCGCCGTCCTCGTGTTCGGCGAGGAAATGACTCTCAGCTCATCTGGACTGGTTACCGCACTTGCCGCTGTTGTGGGGCTTCTTTTCTTGAGCACGGGGATGGGATTGTTTTCAGCCGGTGTCTACCTACTCGTGCGTGATTCGTCGTTTTTCCAAATTCTGGTGCATCGACCGTTCATGATGCTTTCCGGCGCGATTTTCGTAATTGACTTGCTGCCCACACCGATCAGGATCCTAGCCCGCCTCAACCCTCTGACCTATGGCATTGACGCATTCCGTGGCTCATTAAGCGGTACTACAACGTTCTTCTCACGATGGACCGAAATCGGCATCGTTTTCGCAGCTTCTGTGGTGCTGATGATCGTTGGAGCGGTATTTATGAATGCGGTTATCAGGCGGCAAATGCGAACCGGCGAACTAACGCAGTACTAGGGAGCCAGCAAGTGATCGAAGTATCAGACCTGAAAAAAACGTTCAAGCAAAACACCGCCAACGTGAGTCTTCTCCGCTCCTTGTTTGGTCGAACACCGTCAATACAGGTAACTGCCCTGGAAGACATTACGTTCTCGGTCGATGAAGGTCAGTTTTACTCCCTGCTGGGCAGGAACGGTGCGGGCAAAACCACGGCAATCAAGATTTTATGCATGCTGCTGCTTCCCGACTCCGGCAGCGCAACTATCGCCGGGTTCGACGTCGACGGCGACTCGGAGAAAGTACGGGAATCAATAGGTGTATCAATACGCGGCGAGCGATCTGTCTACTGGCGTCTCAGCGGCAGGCAAAACCTCGAATACTTTGGTC
>JASLNQ010000351.1 GCA_030745955.1 Dehalococcoidia bacterium
ACCTGGACTGGTCGGGGCAACCTCGCTGTTTGGCGAACTGGCCACGCGAATGCACGAACAGGAACCCCCCGACTGGACGCCATTGATGCCAGGATTGGGCTTCACGCGAGTTACACTGCAATCGGCACCCGTTGAGCAGGAAGCGGGTGCCGCAGCCGACTAAACCCGGGAATTGGTGCTGGAACCCTGCACCGATATCGCAGTAACCTGTATCTAATGTTTTGAGAGGCCGTCCCGAAGACGGGCCGATCAGTTGGCAACCGAAAACCGGTTACAGCTTGAAAAATTGCTTAAGGGACTATTTCGAATGGCAAAACCGCAGGACGTAAACGATGCCGAATTCGATACAGAAGTTATCGACTCCGATCTTCCGGTGCTGGTTGATTTTTGGGCGGAGTGGTGTGGTCCCTGCAAGATGATCGCTCCAGTCGTTGAAGAGCTGGCTGGCGAGTACGACGGCAAGGTGAAATTCGCCAAGCTGAACGTCGACTTCAACCCCCAGACATCAGCCAAGTACGGAGTGCGCAGCATTCCAACCCTCTTGATTTTCAAGGGCGGAGCACCGGTCGGTCAGATCGTGGGAGCCGTCCCGAAGAGCGTGCTGCAGTCACGCCTCGAAGACGCCATCACTGTCTAAAACAACCCTGACGACAGTAGGGCCCCGGGAATGTTTTCGCACCCGGGGTCTTCCTGTTTAAGCCGATGTTTACCAGGTGCAAACCGCAGGAGCTCCCGCGAATCTCCGGTAAGTGCGCCGAGTTTTCCCCGCATTCCCGAACCGGTTGATACTCTGTCCCATATCGGAACGACACCAGGGTTTTACCGGCCGGGACTGAAGAGGCGAGGTTGGATGGCTGCACCACTAGAAGTGAACGACACCACCTTTGGTGTAGAAGTTGAAGAATCCGACCTGCCTGTATTGGTGGATTTCTGGGCGGAATGGTGTGGTCCCTGCAAAGTCATTTCCCCCACTGTCGAACAACTTGCCGATGAATTCAGCGGAAAAGTGAAATTCGCCAAGCTGGACCTCGATCGCAACCCTCAAATCGGAACCAAATACGGGATCCGAAGCCTCCCCACACTTCTTATGTTCCGCGACGGTGCGCCAGTTAGCCAGGTCGTGGGTGCCGTCCCGAAAAGCGTGATAACGTCCCGCCTGGTCGAGGCATTCGACCTGTAAGGCGGCCCGGATCGATGAAGACTCCGGGGTATTCGCGCTGCCCGGGTCTTTCTTTTGCCCGCGGTACCCCCAAACACGCGGTAGGATTTTTCGGTTCACGAAACGGCGGGGGAGTGGATGGGTCCCGGTGGGCCTCACGGACTTCAACTCCGCTGGCGTGCGTCCTTCGGCGTGCGCGGAGGGTTCGACTCCCTTGCACTCCCGCCAGTACGAAACAGGTGTTTCCAACGAACAACCGGGCCACTTCCACCGGGGTGCGCCCGGCATGTATTTCGAAAACAGCAGGTCGGCAGTCCAGACCTTCAGAACTCCCCACATCCCCCGACTCAACCACTGCTGCCAGGGGGTAACCATTAGCGACTTCCACGCCCGTTCTGTGGTCGTGCGCGATGTCAGGTATTGGCAAAACCTGACACCGGAGTGATCCGTATTGGTCGGAGTACAACAACCCTTGCAGGGAGCGCAAAACGGGCTGCTTACGCGGTTTCAACAAATAGCCGTTTTGGGGGATACCGGCTTGCGGGCGGGGAGCGTTTACTGGTCGGCAGCACAACAGGAAATGTGATTGTCGACTGAACGCGAACAGCTCATCCACCTCTCCGCTCCACGAAGCCAGGAATGGCTGATTTCAGCTGTTGCTGCAGTGCTGATCGCGTCGGCTGCATGCGGCGGCGAAGTTACGCCATCTGACGCACCAACGACGGTCGCAGAGCCAAACCCGACCTACCAGGTCATCGAAGTGACGACGGTTCCTGCCGCGGCACCGAACCCGACTCCCACCGCGACGACCGAGCCAACTCCATCGGCAACTGCCTCGACCGTAACGGGAACAGTTGACGATGAGCAGGTGCTGTTCGATCTGTGGGATAGGCAGCGAGTAACTACGCTAGGTGAACAATGGGAGCTGGTTACCGGGAACTGCACTCCAGGGTTTCGTGAGGGCGACGCCAGGACGCCCGCCCAAATTGAAGAGGCCTACCGAATCGCCCTGAACAGAAGCGGTCTTGTATTCGAGCACATGAGTTTCGGAGAACCCGAGATTATGATTCTCGGTTCGACAGGGACCGTCCAGTACGACGTATTTCAAAACGGTGAAAAACTAATTGAGTGGATCGATATTTACACGAAGTCAGGAAGCGGAGCGTGGTACCGCAACTGCGTTGGCACAGTGCAACGCTCACCGCGATCCCAGTGACACCAGAGCCACCGCCAACCATCGTGTTTTTCGCAAGAAATTGCCGGCAGGGTCACGCAAAGACCAATCCGCGGCTCTGAAGAAATGCGAAATAGGTTTGAGATAACATCGGTATCGAGATGCCCACGTACGAGGTTCCCAAACAGACTCGATATCCGTCTCCCATAGCGATACTGGTTCGATTTGCGCTGAAGGCTGTGAAGATTGCAGCGATTGCATATGCGGTGCTGTGGGGCCACTTTCTCGCGTACTTTCTCATTGCTCCCGTGTATTTCATCCTTGCTTTCGGTGCAATATTCTTCCAGATCTTGCCGCAGGCAATCTATGTCCGGCTTACGGGGCGGCGCAT
>JASLNQ010000352.1 GCA_030745955.1 Dehalococcoidia bacterium
CACCGTCCGGTTGTAATAATCGAGCCCTCGCACCAGCCTGTGATCGATGGCGAACGAAAACTCCGGGTAAACCAGCTTCATTCCCTCAAGCAGCACCAGCAATGCATCCCAGTGTTTTTTTGCTTCACCGCCGATGTAGTCGACAGATCTTGGCGCGTTGTCGGCGAGGATTTGGGTTTCGCGCGCCTTTGAATCGAGCACCCTGAGCGGCGCTCGTTCGAGCCGGTCGCGGTCGACCTTCGGCAGCTGGTCGGCAAACCCTAAAAAGTATTTGTCGAGATCGTTGATGTAATCGGCCCGGCCCTCGGGATCGCCAAGACTGTTCAGTCGCAGCGTAACGTCCGTGATGCCGAGTTCAGCGAGATATCTCCATCCGAGCTCGATAATCTCTGCATCGACCTCTGGCGACTGGTCGCCGATCGCCTCAACACCGAACTGGTTGTGCTGGCGAAACCGGCCTGCCTGGGGACGCTCGTAGCGGAACATCGGCGCCATGTAGTACAGGCGCACCGGCTGGGGACCGTTATGGAGACCGTTCTCGATATAGGCCCGGCACACAGATGCCGTGCCTTCGGGCCGCAGCGTGATCGAGTCCCCGCCGTGGTCCTCGAACGAGTACATCTCTTTCTGCACGATGTCGGTATAGTCACCCACACCTCGCCGGAACAAGCTGGTGTCTTCAAAAGTTGGCGTGTCGATGCGGTTGTAGCCGAACTGGGCCGCCACCCGGCGCGCCGACGCGTATACGTGCGACCAGTACGGCTGGTCTTCGGGGAGTATGTCGGCAGTGCCCCGTGGGCGCTTAAAGTTCATCGCTAGTTTCGTCTACCAGGGCCAATCCCCTCTCCCTCGCCCGGGTGTGCCCCGCGGAGCTGCGACGCGCGACCAAGCAATCCGATTGCACCCGGAGCCAAGAGATGAGGGTCAGGGTGTGGGTGAAAATCCGTCGTGAGATACAAGTGTAGGTGACACCCCGAGTTTCCCCGCGTTTCTCGTATCCGAGAACCAACCCACCCTCTAACTCCCTCCCTGCGAGGGCGGGAGAACAACTGCCCAATCACAGCCTATGAACCCAGACCTGCCTGCTGGTATATCTTGCCCTCGGTCTTGATCGCCGGTGCGTAGACCATTCGGGCCTTGTTCATTTCTCGCAGGTTTTCGGCGCCCACGTAGCCCATACACACCTGCAGGGCGCCAACGAGGTTCAGCGTGCCGTCGGTGCGGGATGAAGGACCGTAGAGCAGCTGGTGCAGGCTGTACTCCGTCCCCATCTTGATCCGTGTACCCCTGGGCAGCGACTCGTGCCAGGTCGCCATGCCCCAGTGATGGCCATGCGCCGGGGCCTCTTCGCACTTCGCAAACGGGCTGCCGATCATCACGGCATTGGCACCGGCTGCGAACGACTTACAAACATCGCCCCCGGTCCGAATCCCACCATCGGTGATGATCGGGATGTACTTGCCGGTCTCCTTGAAGAAATCGTCCCGTGCAGCTGCACACTCGACCGTGGCGCTAACCTGGGGAATGCCTATTCCCAGCACCTCACGGCTGGTGCATACGGAGCCGGGGCCGACTCCCACCAGCACGCCCTGGATTCCCTGTTGCATCAGTTCTTTCGTCACCTCGTAGGAGACCGTGTTGCCAACGATGACCGGAACGTCAATATCTTTGACCATGTCTGAAAAGACGAGGCCCTTGAGGCTCTTCGACGAGTGCCGGGCGGTGACCACCGTTCCCTGCACCACCACCATGTCGGCCCCGGCCTCGACGGCCAGCGGGGCCATGCGTTTCGCATTCTGCGGCACAAACGAAACGGCGGCTGTCCCGCCGCCCTTCTTCACCTCTTCCACCCGCATCGCAATAAGCTCGGGCTTCTGCGGCTCGGCGTAGATCCTCTGCATGATCGAGGTTGCCTCTTCGCGTGGTGCAGCGGCAATCTCTTCATACACCGGGGCGGTGTCTTCGTAACGGGTGTGCAGCCCGTCCATGTTCATAACCGCAAGACCACCGGCCTTGCTCATCTCGATTGCGAATTTCGGATCGACAACGGCGTCCATTGCAGAGGCCATAAACGGGATTTGTAGCTTGATCCCGTCGAAATTCGTCGAAAGGTCAGCCATTTCCGGGTTAATCGTGATATCGCCGGGGGCAATGGCTACATCGTCAAATCCGTATGCGGGCTTCAGTTCCTTGAAGTTGCGTGGCACCGGCTGAACTCCTCACATCGGTTACGGACCGAGACCGCTGATCCCTACTTGAAATCGGCCTTCCGGCACTCCCGTGTCCGGAGGTTGTTACGAAATTCGCCGCAGGAAAATTCGGATAAGTATACGCTGAGTGTGAAACCTCCGCACGCGGGTTAGTTAAGCCAGTGTTAAAGCCCGCAGTCAATCCAAAATCACTGTGCTAGCCTGACTCCTTACCCGCATTCTGAACTCAACCGGTGGGCGCTCTTCGGCGGACCCGCATATGGGCCCGGACCATGCCCGGAACGACCGGAAATACACCTATGAAATACTCGGGAAAAATAACAGATGTGCCCGGCCTCTCGGTGGGTCACCACACCGATCTTGTTAACGGCACCGGTTGCACGGTGATCCTCAGTGAACAGCCGGCAATTGCCGGGATGGAGATCAGGGGCGCGGCACCGGGGAGCCGGGAAACGGCCCTGCTCGACCCGCTCGCGAGCGCACAGTGGGTAAATGGCGTTGTGCTGACC
>JASLNQ010000353.1:0-1685 GCA_030745955.1 Dehalococcoidia bacterium
TTTCGCCCAACGCTCCATTTTCCCAGCACTTACGACACCGATGAAACGAGACCGATTTCGATCATGTCAACAGAGCCAACTCAATTCAGGATCCCCATCCAAAACGGGAACACAATTCGTATCTGAAACCACCGCACCTGCCCGCCCCCCCGGGGCAACTCCAGGTTCCTCCGTTCCGGTCGTATTGACGCGGGTAAGCCCACCTACCCGGCAATCGTCGTCTCGAACAGCACCCGCATCAGCGACGCCAGCAGGAAAACGATCACACCGATGAAAACCATCGCATTATGCCCGATGAGCCACGAAAGCCGGGCCGAAAGACCCGTCGGCGCATCGGCCAGGTTGAAATCCGACTGCCTGAACCGCCAAACGAGATAGAACATCCAGAGCGCAAGGGCGAGCTTCACCCCCAGCACGATGAACCAGGCCGCCGAGGCGTCATCCCCGGTCAGACGGTCAAACATCAGCACCAGTCCCGACACGATGATGGCGATCACCGCAATGTCGACCAGCTCGCGATAAACCGGGCCTATCGACCGCAGGGCAGGCCGGACCGCATCGGGGTTAGCCCGTTCAGCGGACCGGAGCACGAACGCAAAGAAGGCGCTCCCGCCGATCCACGCCACCGCTCCGATGGCATGAACCCACCGCACGAGCAGCATGAACCAGTCGTTTGCCGCTATTTCTCCAAACATGGCGCGATTATGTCATCCGCCCGAACGGTCAGATGACCCGGCGCCAGCCACTTTCCCCGGCACCGCCCGCGTACCAAAACTACTTGCCGGGCCAGAGTTCGGCCACTGCCTCCCCGAGTCCGACCTTCTCCAGTGTTTCCGGCAGCGGAGTGCCGTTTTCGTCCCAGCCCATCAATTTGTAATAGTCCTGCAGCATCTTCTCGAAGTGGGGCAGTATCGCCTTGCCCTCTGCTGGCCCGTCGGTGGGCGTTGAGCCGTAGCGCTCGGAGGGACGTTCCATATCACCGGTGATCCCGTTCCGGATGTTGAAAGCCCGCATCGTGTGGACCGTACGCCGCCCGACCTCCATGGCCTCTTCCGGCGTGAAATCCCAACCGGTGACCGCCGCCACCGCCTCGGAGAGGAGGTCGATGTCGCAGAGCGTGTTGAACCGGCAGGTCACCAGCGAATCTTCGAACTGCATGGCGCCCTTCATCTTGCCCTCCGCCTGTGCCAGCATGTCGGGATCGAACGGATCGATTTTCTCAGGCAGTCCGAACTGCGTGAGATCGGCCACCGCCAGCGTGTTATCGAGCGCACCCGAGTCCGACACCACGGTGTCGAACAGTTCGGTCCACCTTGCCCGGTGGTCGTGCCCGCGCGGCGTACCGCCCTTCATGGAATAGACCCCGATCTGCTCGGCGCCGTTGCCGATCTCAGCCGCGGCCCGTTTTACGCCTTCCGCCAGCACGTTCCCGAGGCTTTCCCGCGACGCGATCTTGTGCAGCAGCTGGCGGGTCGCCTCCGCGTTGCCCCAGTACATCTCGAGTCCGTCGGTGTCGACCCCGGTAAGGATCCTCTTCTCGAAGCACTCCATCACGAACGAGCAGATCCAGCCCGCTTCGTTCGTATCGAGCCCGAGACGGTCGACCGTATTGCCGAGTTTGAACACCGAGCCGATCTCGTTGACACCGATATTGGCGCTGAAAGCCGATAACTGTTCGTACTCAG
>JASLNQ010000353.1:1703-2680 GCA_030745955.1 Dehalococcoidia bacterium
CCTCGCTCTGGTCCCCGGCGTAAGGGCCCTCGGTGATCGTCATCATCTGGCAGTGGTTGTTGGAGCATGCCCAGCAGACAGCCCCGCGCTCGGGTTCGAAGTTTTCGTGCAGCCACGGACCGCTGAATTTCTCGAACTCCTCGTCCGAGACATCCCAGAGGTTCGTTGCGTAGTTCCTCACCGGCAGGCTTCCGGTCGCATAGTTGCCCTGCACGCCGTTGAGGGTGCCGTACTGGTGGATCCCGGCATCGGCGTTGATGATCGGTTCCCGCACGCGCGCCGCGACATCTGCCAGCTTCACCTGGTCCCTGACCGGCACCCTTGCCCGGCTCTTCGGAATCGCGATCGCCTTCAGCTTCTTTGAGCCCATGACGGCACCGACCCCGTTGTGGCCCGCCGAGTGGCCCTTGTCGACCATTACCGTCGACCACCGCACCAGGTGCTCTCCGGCCGGTCCGATAGAAGCGACGCTGAGGTCTCGTTCCCGGATATCGAACTCTTCAACGAGTGCGTCGACGGTCTCGAAGGTGTCCTTGCCGACCAGGTGCGAAGCGTTCCTGATCTCGGCATTGCCGTCGCCATCGATGGCCATGTAGCTCCAGTCGTCGCAGGCCCCGCGTATCACAATGCCGATGTAGCCGGCGAGCCTGAGGTACGCACCGAACGTGCCCTGCGCCTGCGTCGATGCCGCTCCGCCGGTGAGCGCGCCCTTGGCAGCGACAGTGATTCCGCCCGAACCCGGCATGGCCGTGCCACCGAGAACGCCGGTGAGGATCATCAGGGGATTGCGAGGGTCGGTGTGCTCCATCTCCTCAGTCAAATCCCGGTAGAGGATGTGTGCACCGAGTGAAGTGCCGCCCAGGTATCTGCGCAGCGTCTTTTCATCCAGCTCTTCGCTCGATGTTTTACCGCTGGAAAGATCCACGTTGAGGATCCGGGCTGTGTAGGGTTCGTGTTTCTGCTGGTTCATCGCCTTA
>JASLNQ010000354.1 GCA_030745955.1 Dehalococcoidia bacterium
TCGTAGTGGTTCTTGATGTTGCCGATCGATGTCACCAGGTTGGCGTGGGTAAGCGGCACGCCCTTGGGTCGGCTGGTCGTTCCCGATGTATGGAGAAACAGCGCGACATCGCTTTCCGATGGCGGTGTGGGATCGATGGACTTGGTAAGGACCGAGCCGTCCCTGCTCAGAACAACCGCATCGCCGTCGAGCGAGGCGTCGACAACCGGGATGCCGAGTTGGGTCGCGGCGTCGCGACCCAGGTGCGCTCCGGGCGGGACGATCGCCAGTTGCGAATCGGCGTCTTCCATGAAGAACTTGAACTCGTCGACCGTGTAGGCGGAGTTCAGCGGCGCGGCCACGGCACCCGCCCTGGCAACCGCGAGGAAGGTAACCATGAACTCGAGCGAGTTGGTCAACACGAACGATACCGGCCGTCCCGGCTTCACTCCGGCGCCTGCCAGCAAACCTGCAACCCGCTCGATCTCTTCACCGTAGCGAGCGTACGAAAGCGTCGGACCGCCGGGGATGATGATCGAGTCGTCGGTTGACGAAGCCGGGTTGAGAAGGTTTGCGAGCGTGTTTGTGGACATTGGTACCTGTGTGGGGGTTTAGGTGACAATTTCTCGCCCGATACGAGCGAGTGCGGACACGAATTGTAGTAACATCCAGGCAATATGGGCGCCGGAATCTACGGAATGGGCTGGCTCACGCCCTTCGCATAGTTGCTGCCGCCACCACCAGCAGCACTGTTTCCGCTACTCATCAAGCCGCAGAAAACGCGCTGCGTTGTTGTAGAAGATGTCGCGCTTTTGATCGTCACTCAAAAACGGAGCCGATTCGATCGTGTCGATCGCCATGCCGATGGTCTGTGGCCACCCCATCTGGTCAGAACCGAACATGAGTCGGTCGGCTAGACCGAAATCGACAAGCTGCTTCAGATGGTTGTAAAAGCCAGGACGTGGCACGATCCAGGTCGCAGTGGAAATGTCGGCGTATACATGGGGATAGCGATACATGATCATCGCCATCTCACGTGCGTGCGGGTATCCGGCGTTTTCGACCCACAGGCGCAGATCCGGGTGCCGCAATAGCACCTCCTCCAGCAGCAACGGATTGCCAAGTGATATGCGGAAGGTTCGTAGTGGTGCGCCAATTCCGGCTGTATGTATTAACGCAGGGACGTCGAACTCCTCGGCCAGCGAAAAGTAAGGCTCGACCCGTTCATCTCCCGGCGCAATACCGTAGTACTGTGGGATTAATTCTCCGATGCCACCATGGCGACCGTTTGCGAGCGCTTCTCGAACCTCCGATGGAGTTGCTGAATCGCCGTCGCCCCAGGCTGTCAGGCCGGTGAAAAAGCGTTCTGGCGCTCGATCTACTCACGTATCCAGAAGTCCCTGGGTTCGGGCAGTAACGTACCCCAGGACGACATTGTGGCGATCCATCTCTTCAAGAGTTCGCTCAAGTTGTTCTTCCGAAGTCCTGGGTGTCAGGTCCGGCTCCGGAACGAACGGGCCTGGGATAGCCATGCGCGGTCGTGCACTGCCATCCGGCTGCGGTTGTATGGCTGCTGCGTGCAAGTGCATGTCGATGATGGGTGGTCTGGGCATTGAGCTTATCTTCTCCAGATTTTTATTTGCGAGGTCAAAACGCGCAGGCTCAGGCTCGTCTCACTGTCGTTGCCGCAGCTACCAGCATTCCCGTGGCGAACAGCGCCAGCACGCCTATCTCCGTCGATACGTCGGCCAGCGATTCACCCCGCAGCATGATGTCCCGCAGCGCCCGGTTCGCATAGGTCAGCGGAAATGCGCCACTCACAACCTGGAAGTAACCGGGCAGCTGGGAGGTCGGCAGGATCATGCCCGATAGAAAGATCTGCGGGGCGATCAAAAGCGGGATGAACTGCACCACCTGGAACTCGTTTCTCGCGAACGTGGAAATGAAGATTCCCATGCTCACCGAGGTAATCGTCACGATCAGCAGTATCAGGATGATGTCCCAGATTTTTCCGGCGTAATCGACATCCACGACGAACAGGGTGTACATCAGGATGATGACCGACTGGGCAAGGGCGAACAGCAGGAATCCCGCGAGGTATCCAACCAGGAGGTCCGACCGGGTGACGGCAGTCGAGAGCAGCCGTTCGAGTGTTCCCTGTGACCGCTCTCGTAAAAAGCTGATGCCCGTGAGCACGAAAACGAAGAACATCGCCATCGTGGCAATAAGGGCGGGGGCGACCTCGTTGAGAACGGATTTCTGGTCCTGGAAGCTGAAACCGATGAGCGACATCACGATGATCGGTGCGCCGATTATCAGGGCCACCGAACGCCTGTCCCGCCTGATCTCCCTCACTATTCGACCGGCTATCGCCAGTTTCCTGTCGATCGACATCACGCGCTCGCTCCTGTCTCCCTTGACAGGTGGAGGAAGGCGTCCTCCAGCGTGGAGTCGGGCCTGCCGGTCGACTGTCGCAGCTCGTCGGGCGTACCGGTGGCGATGAACCTGCCACCCCGCATGAACCCGAGCGTGTCGCAGTGTGCGGCGTCGTCCATGGTGTGACTCGAAATCATGATCGTCGTGCCGGACTCGGTCATCTCCTTGAAGTGGTGCCAGAACATGGCGCGCAGTTCAGGATCGAGCCCGACTGTTGGCTCGTCGAGCAGCAGC
>JASLNQ010000355.1 GCA_030745955.1 Dehalococcoidia bacterium
ACTTCAAGCTTGAGGGATGCAACCCGACAGGCTCGTTCAAGGACCGCGGCATGGTCCTCGCGGTCGCCAAGGCACTTGAAGCAGGTAAAAAACGGATCATCTGTGCATCGACGGGCAACACCAGCGCCGCGGCAGCTGCTTACGGCGCGAGATACCAACTTGAAACGCTCGTGCTCGTACCGGCCGGCGAGATAGCCCTCGGCAAACTCGCCCAGGCCATGGCCTATGGCGCACGCATCCTCGCCGTCAACGGCAGCTTCGACGACGCGTTGAACACCGTGCGCAGCATCGTCGAGCTGATGGATATCGAGCTGGTGAACTCGGTCAACCCATTCCGTATCCAGGGCCAGAAGACCGGCGCGTTCGAGATCGTAGATGAACTCGGCGAGGCCCCTGACTTCCTGTGCATACCGGTGGGCAACGCCGGCAATATAACCGCCTACTGGATGGGATTTACCGAATACCAGGCGAAGGGCCGGGCAGAGGCCACCCCGAAAATGATGGGGTTTCAAGCTGCTGGCGCAGCGCCGATCGTGCGTGGTGAACCTGTAGCAAAGCCGGAAACCATCGCCAGCGCGATCAGGATCGGAAATCCCGCAAGCTGGGAGAGGGCCGAAGCCGCCCGGGATGAATCGAAGGGCATGATCGACATGGTCGACGACACTGAGATTATCGACGCCTACCTGCGCCTCGCCCGGGAAGAGGGGATTTTCTGTGAACCTGCATCGGCTGCGTCTGTGGCGGGACTGCAAAAACTACCCGAGCTGGGTGTCGATCTGGCCGGTAAGACGGTTGTCTGCATCTTGACGGGGAACGGTCTCAAGGACCCGGGTACCGCCGAGAGCCGGGCGCTGGTCGAACTTGAATATGTAGAACCGGACATCGATTCGGTGATGAACCTCCTGAATAGCGGTAAGTAACATATTGCCGACTCAGCGATCGGAATGCTCATGTTCCGGCCAGAACTCTCATAAGGAACAGCTTACAAATTGACCTGTTGCAGCACCGGAATCGAGCAGGCGACGTTTGACGACCTTGCAGATCACTGGCGACACCTGATCGAGGGGAGCTCAGAGCCTACCTTTTTCGACTGGCAGTCCTGGCATCAGGCGTGGTGGTCCGAGTTTGGTGCCGATGCAGAGCTAAAACTGCTGGCCGTTCGTTCCGAATCCGGCGACATCAAGATGATCGCACCGATGATGGTCGATGGCAGCGAAATCAGTTTCCTCGGCGGGACGGACCTGGTCGACTACCACGACTTTCTGACTCGGAATCGGTTGAGCTCAAACTCACTCGAAACGGTTGTGAGCGCGATCGACGACATGCCCGGCATCGAATCGATCAAGCTCCAGTCGATTCCCGGCAATTCCGCCACCATCACCCAGTTTCGGGAAGCAGCCGAGATATCTGGGTGGTCCGTCGAAATCGAGAAAGAAGACGTTGCACCCCGTGTCGAACTTCCGTCGTCGTGGGACGAGTACCTCGCCGGCCTTCGCAAGAAGGACCGCCACGAACTGCGCCGCAAGCTGCGACGACTCGAGGCGGCCGGTGAGGTCAGGCAGGTAGAGCTAACGGAACCTTCCGATATCGAGGCGGCGATGCAGGATTTCATGAGACTTCACCGCATGAGCACGAACGATAAGGCCGAGTTCATGACTGAAGGGCGCGAGCGGTTCTTCCGGAAAGTCGCAGTGGCACTCGCACACGAGAATTCGACCCGGCTGTGCTTCCTTGAGATCAATGGCGAAAGCGTCGCAACTTCTCTATCGTTCGTGTGCAAAGACGTGCGTTATCTCTATAACAGTGGTTACAATCCCACAAAATCCAATCTTTCGGTTGGACTTCTGAACCATGCCCTGTCTATTAAAAAGTCGATCGATGAAGGGCTGAGGGTGTTCGATTTCATGCGGGGTGACGAGGCGTACAAGTATCACCTTGGCGGTGTCGACCGCGAGGTTTTCGCGATCACCGCCACTCGCCGTACCGCCAGTTCAACGCGTTAGTTACCGTTCCAACATGCAGATAGCTTTCATAACAGTCCACGGGTGTCCCCTGCGCCAGGCAGGTAGCAAGGACTCCGGCGGAATGAATATCTACATCCTCGAGATGGCGAAACGGCTTGCCGCCCGTGGCGTGCAGGTCGACGTCTTCACCCGGCACCACGACCCGCTCGACCCCCAGATAGTGATGCTCGCTCCCGGTGTCCGATTGATCCACCTGCCCGCCGGGGCACCATCCCTCGATAAGACCGGTGTGTATGAACTGCTGCCCCAGTTCACCTCGCAAATGCGCCGGTTCTGAGTTTCAAACCGCCTGCGCTACGACCTCGTTAGCACGCATTACTGGCTGTCGGGGTTTGTTGGCCTTCGGCTGGCCAGGGAGTGGGGCGTCCCGCACGCAACAAGCTTCCACACTATGGCCGAAATGAAGCGGCGCGGCCGCCCGGAAGAACCGGAAGCGGAACAGCGGGACTGCTCCGAGATGGAAATCGCCCGGTCAGCAGATTCGATTGTCGTCTGGACCGAGGATGAAAAAGAGGCCATTGTCGACTACTGCGAAATCGATCCTGGCAAAATAGGTGTCATTCCGCCGGGTGTCGACCTCGCCCGGTTTCGACCGATGTCCCGGTGCCAGT
>JASLNQ010000356.1 GCA_030745955.1 Dehalococcoidia bacterium
GAGCGGGCAGGGCGGGTCGATCAGGGTTCCAGAGTATGTCGACTTCGAGGACGGCGAGTGGAAATACGACTGGAACGGTGAATGATCGATCCGGCGCCCAAAGCCCGCCACGGCGTCCACAACTCACCCGCTACTCCGATTGAAGCGGTTTTCGACTTTTCATGAGTTCACCCGAATCAGCTGTCGCTCCCAACGACCCACCGAAACCAGATTTGCGACCGGATTTGCAGGCGGTTGACGAACTGGCGTCGGCCTACACCAACATCCTGGAACACCTGCGGTCGATACCGGCATTCAGTCGCCAAGACATCGACTACCCGAAACTCCCGGCGGATGCCGACACGAAACTGGTAAAACGACTCGCCTGGCCCGGCCTGTTGCTCTGGTGGCTCCGGCTGCCTTTCTATCCGATCAGGGGCTGGTGGCGGAGCTTCGTGATTCGCCCCGTGGTCGGGTTCTACGTGAGCACGCATATAAACAGCAGCGTCACAAAGATGGGCCGAGCGCTGGCATGGGAACGGCTCAGGCCCGAGCACGATGACGACACAGACGTCGGACCGCTCGATCGGTCGATAGCCAGGCTGGAACGACTTAGAACAGTGACAACCAGCTGGCTGGTCCTGCTGGTGCTGCTGCGCTTCGTCCCGGTGATCGGGCTGTTGTTTTCAATGGGTATCGTCACTGTCAGCTTCACCCTGAGAGATACCCCAAGTCTGTTCCTCCAGGTGATCGGGGCACTGCCGATCCCGGTGCTTCTGATCCACCCGATCGTGGTGCAGTTCGGGTTCCGGTGGAAACGCGCGCTGTTCGCCGGCGGTGGGGAGACGCGTGGCCCGACAGGCATGCCTGGTGAGAACGTCTACGAACTGGAGCAGCGGACGAGTCGGGGCCTGGGATTGCGACGGGCGAAGGAGTTCCCAATCGACCTGGCGCTGGCACCCGGTTATTACTTCCTGGTCAACTGGATCGTCGGTCTGGCGTTCGGTACCACGGGCCTGAATGAAGACGGGGAACTCACCCCACAGGAAGAGACCATCGCGGTAATAATGTTCGTTGGTGTTAGCGGCATTTTCCTGGCGATTGCGACCACCCGCCTGTGGCTGCGATACAAACATCGCCGCGCTTCAGGTTTCATTTAGGCGGTGCGGCCGAGCCGGGGACGGTGTGGTCTACTGCGAACAGAGTGCCGAGTTCGGGCACCCGGGCCTACCCAGACCGGCTAGACGGGCTTGATCTCCGCAAGGCGGCGTTTGGTTTCCGCATCGGCAAACCGCTCGACCACCTCGACATCGTTGAATATTCCCCCGGTGCAGGTCTCGACGGTCTGCATGGCGACGAGGACGGCTGCCTCGACATAGCTGTCGGGCGGTGGCAGCGGCGGGAGTGGCGTGTCGCCGCCGATCTGGCCGGGGGCGCGACCGAACCGCACACCGGGAGTGTCGATGGCCCCCACCGGCTTCAAGGCGTTAACCGCGATGCCGAATTCCCGAACGTCGCCTGCCATGCCACGGGTCAGGGCCTCGATGGCGGCCTTGGTTGCACCGTAGTGCGATGTCCCACGGTCGGCGGCCACCGAGGAGATGTTGATGATGTTGCCGCTTGCCTGTTCGGTCATGGCGG
Organism: Dehalococcoidia bacterium; assembly: GCA_030745955.1. The sequence goes on from JASLNQ010000356.1 coordinate 1,621, forward strand.
GCAGCACGGCGCGGCTGCAGTGGAACGGGCCGTGGACGTTGATTTGGAACTCCAACTCCCAGTGGCGGGGCTGGATGGTGTCCATGTAACCGGGCGGCTGGACGGCGGCGTTGTTCATGAGAATGTCGATGCGACCGTACTTTTCGAGCACGGCGTCGACCATCGCCTGTATGGAGTCGGTGCTGCCGACGTTGCAGACGACGGGAAACGCCTCGCTGCCGGCCTCTTCGACCATGCGTGCGGTGTCGTGGATCGTGCCGGGCAGGGCGGGGTTCCGTACCTGTTCAGTGCGTGCTGCCACGACGACGGTCGCGCCTTCTTTCGCGTACTGGACAGCGCAATACTGGCCGAGCCCGCGACTGGCGCCGGTGATGATTGCTATCTTGCCGTCGAGTCGCCCTGCCATGTCTTCCCCCCGGTTTGTTGAGGCCGCAGCTTACCAGCGGTCGTAGTGAACGATCTCCTCGAGCGGACGCCGGCTGAGCGGGCCGAACTTGCCCATCGGGTAGCCGACCGGGATTATCGCGAACGGCTCTACGAGGTCGGGGAGTCCGAGGACGGCCTTCGCGGCTGGCCGGTCGGAGAGTCCGAGCGTGGTGAGTGCCGCGCCCAGTCCGAGCCCACGGGCCGCGAGCAGGAGGTTTTGCACACCGGGCCAGACCGAGCCGCCTGCACCCGAGCCGGCGCGCCACGTATCTTCAGGTTCCTGGTCGAGTTCGAGGCAGGGGACCAGCAGCGCCGGGATTTCGTGGAAGTGGTCGCGCTGCCACATGACTGCCCTGACGATGCCCTGCATGCCGGGTGCAACGTCGCCAGGATCGCCTATGTAGCTATCTACGGCCCTGCGGTTGAGGTCGGCGAGTTTTTGCTTTTGCGCCGTGTCCCGCACGACAATCCAGCGTGTATTTTGCTTGTTGCTGCCGGTGGGCCCCTGGTTCGCAGCGTCGATCAGCTGCATGAGCACGTCTTCAGGGACGGGGTCGGGCTTCAGCCGGCGCATGGCGCGG
>JASLNQ010000357.1:0-2328 GCA_030745955.1 Dehalococcoidia bacterium
CATCAAGAACCACTACGAACTGGTGCCCGAAGACAGGTCGATCATCGTGATGCCGCTGTTCCACGTGCACGGCCTCATGGGCGCATCGCTCTCGACCCTGAACTCGGGCGGTTCGCTGGTCATCCCACCCCGCTTCTCGGCCTCCACGTTCTGGGACCTCCAGCGTGACACATCGGCCACCTGGTACTCGGCGGTTCCGACAATTCACCAGATCCTGCTGATGCGGGCCGACGACGACAACGCGCCCCGCGAGTCGTTCCGGTTCATCAGGTCGTGCTCTTCGGCCCTTGCCCCCGCCGTGTTCGAGAGGTTGGAAGACCGCTTCGGCGCGCCCGTGCTGGAGGCCTACGGAATGACCGAGGCCTCGCACCAGATGTCGTCGAGCCCGATGCCCCCCGGCGAACGCATTCCGGGGACCGTCGGCAAGGCGACCGGCGTGCAGGTTGCCATCATGGACATGGAGGCGAAGGGCGATCTCCAGAAGGCGAACGGCATCGGCGAGATCGTCATCAAGGGCGACAACGTGATGCACGGCTACAACAACAACCCCGAGGCCAACGCCGAAGCGTTTGTCGATGGCTGGTTCCGCACCGGCGACCAGGGTTTTTTGAGCGATGCCGGCTACCTGACGCTGACGGGACGGATCAAGGAGTTGATCAATCGCGGTGGCGAGAAGATTTCGCCACTCGAAATCGACGGCATCCTGCTGAAGCACCCGGCAGTTTCCGAAGCGGTATGTTTCGCGGTCCCTGATGAAAAGTATGGCGAGGTCGTCCATGCCGCGGTCGTCCTGAAGGGCGACGCCGACCAGGACTCGATCCGGTCGCACTGCAGCGAGCTTATGGCCGACTTCAAGGTGCCAGATGTCGTGTACATCGCCGATGAGCTTCCGCGTACCGCCACCGGAAAGATACAGCGCAGGCACATGGTGGCTGCGTTCGCCGGCGATAACGACACATAGTCGGTTCGGGAACTTGCGCCGGTCAGCCCTTGTCGAGCAGCGACAGGAAGGCCGTTGCAAGACCCATGTACGCAGCTATTCCCACGATGTCGGTAACCGTCGTCAGGAATACCGCCGACGATGCTGCCGGGTCGGCCTTCAGCGCTCGCAACGTGAAGGGAATCAACACCCCCGAGAGCGCGGCCATGAGCAGGTTCAGGAAGAGCGCCCCGGCCACAATTCCGGCTAAGTAGGCGTCTCCACGCCACGCGAACACGACCAGGGCGATCACCACCGCCACGATCACGCCCTGCCCTATTGCGAGCAGCGCTTCGCGTATGACAAGCCTCCTGGCGTCACCCGTTACGACCTCGCCGATCGCCATCGACCGCACGATGATCGTCAAGGTCTGCGTCCCGGCGATGCCGGCCTGTCCCATCACCACCGGCAGGTAAACGGCGAGGATCGTCAGGGAGTTGAGCGTTTCGGTGAACAGGCTGAGCACAAGCCCCGTCGCCAGCACCGTGGCGAGGTTGACCAGGAGCCACGGCAGTCGGTTGCGCACTGAACCCCTTACCGACTCGGTGCTCCGGGCATCGCCCTGGACACCGATCATCCGGAACATGTCTTCCGTGGCCTCCGCTTCGACCACATCGACGAGGTCTTCGATGGCGATCGTGCCTTCGAGGTGCCCATGGCGGTCGACAACGGGTATCGAGCGAATCTCGTAGCGCTGCATCAGCCGGGCGGCCTCTTCCTGGTTGGTGCCGGCCTCGACCGAAACAACGTCCGGGTTCATGATGTCTGAAATGATCGAACCCGGTGCTGCGAAAACCACTTCAGGAAATTCGAGTACACCCACCAGCACACCTTCGTCGTCGACGGCGAAAAGCTGTCGCATGTCTTCCGGATCGAGCCCGGAGTTCCTCAGCGCGTTGATCGCCCGCGTGGTCGGCCACGACTGGCGCAGGGCCACGAACTCGGTGGACATAAGACCGCCGGCGTCGTCGTCCCGGTGTAGTAGCAGGCTGCCGATAGCCGACCGATCCTCCATCCGCACCAGGATCTGGCTGGCATCGGCCCAATCGATGCCCCGTAGTACATCGGCCGCCACGTCGGTGGAAACGCTTTCCAGGACACCCGCCATCCGGTCGACATCGACCAGGCCCGACACCTCGACGGCTTCATCAACATCCATGTGCTCAAGCACGTCGGCAATTTCGTCGTCCGAAAGGTTTCCGAGCAAGGTCTGGCGGTTTTCCGGCTCAAGGTCGGCCAGCACCTCCGCCTTGTCGGGGTCACGCAACTCCTGGAGCTCTGAGAGCGCCTGCTGTGCTTCGCCCGACACAACAAGCTCCTCGATCGCCTCCTGGATCTCATCGAGCTGC
>JASLNQ010000357.1:2338-2626 GCA_030745955.1 Dehalococcoidia bacterium
GAACCCTGAACCCGTGATTCAGTCTCCCGGTCCTGGTCTGTTTCGCGCTCGGGGTCCATCGACATGGGTGGCACCGCAGTCCTGGCAGGTGTCGGGGTGACCGGGCCTATCGTACAAGGCAGGTGTTAACGGGTGCCCGGACCGGCCTGGACCAGGCGTCCCAGCTGATGATCCAGGGCCGGTGCGGCTCGGCCCATTTCAGCCGGAACCCGCCCTCGACCTCGACGAGAGAGTCGTCGAGTAACCCGGCGAGTTTTGCCGATTTCTCCGATCCCGGTGCGATGAACA
>JASLNQ010000358.1 GCA_030745955.1 Dehalococcoidia bacterium
TATGCGCTTGGAGTGTTTGCGGCCGTTCTGTCGCTGCTCGGTCTCACGGCCTCGGGAATGGTCGATAAGTTCTACGGGTTCGCCCCGGCCATCACCCCCGCGTTCGGGCTGGTCTTGCTGGCTTCCTATCCGCCAGTAGCACTCGCGATCTGGGATATAAGAAAAGCGCTTCCCTCGGCGGACGCCCGGCGGCAGATACAGCTACGGTTGCTGCGAATCGGGGCGATCGTCTCGCTCCTCGGGGCAACGAGCGACTTCATTCCGTCGCTTGGGGTCGACATCTATCCCATGGGCGTGCTGGGAAATATCGGTTTCGGGATTATTGCCACTGCGGCGCTGACCCGATACCAGTTGATGCAGCTCAGAATGGTGGCCCGGAAAGGGCTGGCCTACACAGCTATCAGCACAATCACACTTGGGATATACGGCATTGCCGTTGGAGTGCTGTGGCTTGTGCTGCCGAACCTGAGCACAGCGGCCGCAGTGCTCGCCGGGATTGCCACGATATTCGTTACCGGCCTGTTTATCCAGCCGATTCTCCAGTACGTGCAGACGATCGTCGACCGTCTCTTCTTCAGAGAGCGGTTCGACATGCTGAACGCACTGGCCCAGTTGAACTCCGACCTGCGCGACATCACCGATTTCGACTCAGTGGTGTCGAAGCTCGGTGAGAACGTCCGAAAGATATTGCGTACCGACTGGGTGGGCGTCGTCCTTCCTGACACGTCGGAGCAGACGTTTGAGGTTTATTACGACACCCGCGGACGCACGGGCCGGCTCACCATCGAGCTTGACGGCCTGCTTGCCCGGCGCCTGGTATCCGCGAATAAACCACTGTTCCGCTCCGACCTGTCGACTGATCCGTATCTCCAGGCGGCAAGCGAGCTGGAGCGGTCCACGATCCGTGAGCTCCAGGCCGAGATGGTCGTCCCATTGAAGGCGGGTGGTGAATTAACCGGGTTCCTTTACATGGGCCCGAAGCTCGTGGGCGGTCATTACAACGCGGCCGAACTCGATTTCGTCTCGGCAGCCGCCGACCAGTCGGCGATGGCGATTAACAATGCCCGGGCGTTTGCGATCGAAGCCAAGCGGCGTGAAGAGCTTGAACGACTCGACAGCCTGAAGTCGATCTTGCTCCAGACGGTCTCGCACGAGCTGAAGTCGCCAATTACCGCGATCAAGTTGTCGACCGAGTTGCTCGATCACGTGTCGAACGGCAACGCGACGGAAGAACAGCGACATCGGCTGATCACAACGCTGCAGAACGGGATTCAGCGGCTGGAGAGGCTGACCTCAGAGTCGCTGGACTACGCGGCGATGCAGAGCGCCCACCTTGAGTTCAGCCTCCAACCCGTGCGGCTCACCAGGGTTGTCGAGCAGGCTGTGGCCCTTCTGGAGCCTTCGATTGTGGCCCGCGAGCAGAAGATTGAAATCGATTCCGACAGCACGCTCCATCCGCTGATGATCGATGAGCCGCGAATCGAACGTGTCCTCGCGAACCTTGTCAGCAATGCCCACAAGTATTCACCGCGCGGCGGACTCATAAGCATCAAGATCATGCACGATGGTGACGACCAGGTTGTGCGGGTGATCGACCAGGGACCCGGTATCGGCGAAGAAGAGTTTGAGGCGGTGTTCTCGCCTTATTACCGTGGGAAGCTCGCCGATACGTCACCGGTCCAGGGTTCGGGTCTCGGGCTTTCGATCGCCCGCTACCTAGCCGAGTTGCATGGCGGAACCCTGGTGGTGTCGACGGAATCGACGCAGGGGAGCACGTTCATACTGAGGTTGCCTTCCTCAAGCTTCGATCTACTCGACGCGGAGGTCGATGACGATCAGGCCGATGTGGTATCGACCGAAACAGAGTCGCTCTGGCCGAAGGGCGCCCCTGTAGCGCTGAGAAACACACTCGCACGCTAGCTACCCGGGTTTACAGACACCGGAATCCGGCCGGGCCAACTCGTCCTTCTCTCGCGCCGCAGCGATACACTTTGGTCGTCGTTTTCGAACCCGGAATCCGCTGAGGGTGGGCCGCTCATGAATCACGAACAATCGGTACGTCTGTTTGACAGGGCGAAAAAGCTGGTTGCGGGTGGCATTTCGAGCCAGATACGGGTTGCCGAGCCCGCAGACGTGCCGTTGTTTTACACCCATGCCCGCGGTTCACGAATGTGGGACGCCGACGGTAACGAGTACATCGATTTCATCCAGGGTATGGGACCAAACCTGTTCGGCCACTCACCCGGCTTTATCAATCGCCAGGTCGCCGAGGACATGGAAAAGGGCTACATATTCGCGGCCCAGTTCGAGCGCGAGCTCGAAGTCGCCGAAATAGCCTTGAGCATGATCCCGATGGAAGACGCCACCGTGCGGTTCGCTTCGTCGGGCACCGAGATCGACCAGCTGTTGTTCCGGACGATGCGCGGTTTTACCGGGCGACCCAAGATCATCAAGTTCGAGGGTCACTATCACGGTTGGATGGACTCGGTGAACTGGAGCGTTCACCCATCACTCGATAAGGCCGGACCCGAAGACGCGCCTGTGCCTGTTGGTGAGTCCGAGGGCATGGATGAGACAACCGCGGATGGACTCGTGATCTGCCAGTGGAAT
>JASLNQ010000359.1 GCA_030745955.1 Dehalococcoidia bacterium
ATGCTGCGCGAGCAGGGGCCGTTCGACGGTGTTCTGTTGAACCAGATGGGTGCCGCCGTCAGCGAGGAGTATCCGGACATGGACGGCGAGCTGGCGCGCAGGGTCCGCGTGTCAGTGGGGCCGGACGTGCCGGTGGTGATGACGCTCGACCTGCATGCGAACGTCTCGCAGCAGATGGCCGACCAGACCGACGCCCTCGTGATCTACAAGACCAACCCGCATACAGACGCCGTGCCGCGGGCGCACGACGCCTGCAACTTGCTCGTGCGGATGGCAACCGAAAACTGGCGTCCGGCAAAATGGCTGGAACAACCGCCGATGGTGATCGGGATTTTCCAGCACGATACCCGAGACATGCCGATGAAGGCGGTTATCGATGACCTGGAGACCGTACTAGCCCGGTCGGGAGTGGTCGGCGGATCGGTGGGCCAGGGTTATCCATGGTCGGACGTGCATGAGAACGGTCTCGCCTGCTACGTGCTCCACGAGGAGTCGGTCGATGCGGCGAAGGACGGGGCACGCTGGATCGCAAAACGGGCGTGGGCGCGGCGGGAAGCGCTCTACTCGCCGGTTGGACCGTCGGCTACCGCGGCGGTCGAGTACGCCCTGGCATCGAGTGTGAAATCACGGGGTGATTCGCCAGCGGCCGGGGGGAGCGGCCCGATCGTCCTGCTGGATGTCGGCGACAACATCGGGGCCGGCAGCGCAGGTGACAGCACATTTCTGCTGGCAGAAGCCGTCAGGCAGGGAGCAGGTTCGTGGCTGCAGACCGTGCGCGATCCCGAAGCTATCGCCGAGTGCCTCAAAGCCGGTATCGGGTCGACAGTCACGGTGGAGATCGGTGGCAAGACCGACACGCTCCACGGGAGCCCGGTGCGGGTGACAGGTCGGGTCACGCGGATCTCGGACGGCCGGTTCGAAGATACCGGGACCGTCCACGCCGGTTGGAGATTTTTCGACGGCGGGACGACCGTGGTGCTCGAAACGCGGGAAGGGCCTACAGTGGCGCTCGTGTCGACGCGGGTCGGCAACATGAGCCGTGAGCAGTTTTACTCGCTCGGATATCGTCCTGAGAATTTCGACATCGTGGTGGCCAAGGGGGTCGTATCGCCCCGGCCGGCCTACCAGCCGATAGCCAGCGAAATGATCAGTGTGAATACGCCGGGTGCGACATCGGCCGACATGTCGACATTCGAGTACAGGCGGGTCAGGAAGCCACTGTACCCGCTGGACCCGGAAGCCCGGTACCCGGCGGGCTAATCAGAAACGGCCAGTCCCGTCCGCCCGTTTCGGGCACCGTGACACCTTCCCAGATCCCTCTACAGGGATCGGGAAATCGAGCGCTACTGGTCGGTCAATACCGGCAACCCGTGCTACCACCCACTCACTACGCAAGCGCCGGGTTCGTCGGCGGGGTTGTCGACCAGTCGTCCCGCGACCGGCCGTTCTTGTCCCACACAACAACGCCGTTCTTGATCGTCATCTCGCATACGATCCTCTTGTCGGCCCTGAACACCCGGTTCGCCGTGCCATTGTCGACCAGCCCGAATTCTCCCTCGATAACATCGAGCACTGCGATGTCCGCCGGGGCAGTCTGCCCAAGGTTCCCGAGCTCGGGATGCCCGATCGCCTGTGCCGGGTCCCACGTCGACCGCCTCACGATATCGGGCAGTTCCATGCCCAGTGCGAGCAGCTTCGTCATCGTTTCTGGCATCGTCGCCAGGTTCGAAAGAATGCTTGCCCGGTGCATATCGGTTGAGACCGTGTCCGGGAGGAATCCCTGCTCGATCGCCGCCTTCGCGATGCGAAACGAAAAGCTGCCTGCCCCGTGACCAACATCGAACTGGACACCCCGCTCCCGGGCCGCGAAAAAGTAGGGCTTCACCATGTCGTTGACATCGGTCATCGGCTTGCTGAGCGCGTAGCAGTGGGTCACCATATCGCCCGGCCGCAGGTGCTCAAGCAGTTCCTCCTCCATGGGCCGGGTGTGGATTGGCGACTGGTCGACCATCAGGAATACCCCCGTATCCTCGGCCGCCTGGACTCCCCAGTCGAGCGGTTGCCAACCCGGACCCATGTAATGGGCAACCTTCACGCCGACAATAAGGTCAGGACGCTGAGCGATCTTGGCCGCCGTCAACTCGGCGTCCATGCCGTCGAGGTCCTGTTCCGGCTGCCCGACCATACCCTCGCCGGCAATGTTGATGAGCGCAAACACGTTGGTCGTTGCCGGGGCGATAACCATCTCGTTGAAATCGTCGAACGTGAGGTGCCCCGACCCGCCGGCATCGACCGCTGTCGTCGTTCCTTCGGGCAGGCAATGGGCGTCGGGATAAATGGCCCCGAAATAGCCATAGAAGTGGGCGTGCAGGTCGACAAGCCCCGGCGTGACCACCAGTCCTGACACGTCGGCGACCGTGCGGGCGTGGGCAGCGGGTATGTCCTTCTCGACAAGGGCGGTGTAGCCACCTGAAGTCGCCACATCGAAAACCCCGTCGATGTCGTTGGCCGGGTCGATCACATGCCCACCCTTAAGCAATAAATCGTACTTGCGTGTCGCCGCATCTTCTGT
>JASLNQ010000035.1:0-7629 GCA_030745955.1 Dehalococcoidia bacterium
CGTTCGGAGTGGCCGGTGATAAAAACAATCTTCTTCTGCCGGATCTGGTTAATTACGAGCAGTCCCGTGACAAGCTGCTGCTCGGTGAATATGTTAGGACTCACGCCTGGGTCCCGGCCAACTACTACCTCGGCCCGCTGGCTGTTAACCCCGACGATGGCCAGGGCAGGGAACTGGGTGACACCGAGTCCCGTCGCAACATTCGGGTTCAACTCCGGGTCGACGCGCTCCCAGGTCAGGTCGTAGACGCTCGAGCGCCGCTGGAACTCGCTCAGCATGTCCTGGGTGTCCCGCCACGCCGCAGCGTCTGCTGCCGAATCGATGACGAAGAAAGCCGTGATTTTCACGGGTTCGTTCAAATTTTCCAGCGTGTTCACAACCTGCTCTTCGAGGAGGAACTGCTTGGTCGCCGTGGTGTCAATGCGCAACCAACCGGCGGGGTTTGGCCGGTCGGTCGCCCAGAAGAGCATGTAGTTAACGACTACCGCTATCGTCACGAACGTGATGAACACAATCGCAGTGTTGAACCCGTACCTGCCCCGGCGGCCAAACACCGCCTGCCGGACGGTCGCGAGCGAGATGATCGCGTCGATGAGCAGCAGTCCCAAACCGACGCCCATCACGATGAATGACGGCCCTTCGAGGCCACGCAGGAAGATCCATATCAACGCGCCGAACACGATCGCACCGACGCCAACCAGGGCGATGGCCTGCCGGATCGACCTTGTGTTGTTCCTCAGAATTTCGAGGAACGGAGTCTTCTGATGGATGGAATCGGGTGATGGCCGGCTATCGGGCCTGTTCTGCTGCTCTGTGGACATCTACCGGCCTAGCGCCATCGCCTTGCTTCCAGCACGAGGACCGTCAGGAGCAAGAACACTGCTGTCAATGAGAAGTAGTACGCGATATCGGTGAGAGAGATGATCCCCCGGGCAAAGTCGGCAAAATGACCGCTCTCAGCGACCCCGAAACTATCGAGATCGAAAACCGAGAACGAAGCCCCGAGCTGGAAACCATCGAGGACCTCGGCTGCCAGACCCGACAAACGTTCGCTAACGAAGTCAATGATCGTGAGTGCAGTCAGCACTCCCGATCCCACGACGAGGCCAACGATTTGGTTGCTGCTCAGCGATGAGGCAAAAAGCCCGACCGCCAACGTAGCCGCGGCATACATCGTCAGGCCAAAGAATCCGCTCAGGAGCGGGCCGATATCGGGATCGCCGTACACGAAGAGCACAAGGACAAAGTAAAGCGATGCCGCAATCATGATCATCGTCATGACGAACGCAGCAATGAACTTGCCCATGACTATCTCGAACTCGCGCAATGGCGAGGTAAGCAACAATTCCAGGGTCCCGAGCTTCTGCTCTTCAGCGATGAGCCGCATCGTTAGCGCCGGCGACATGAAAATCATAAAGAAAACAGCGCCGGCAAGGTAACCGCGGATACTGGCCTCAGCGAACGCATCGGAGACCGAAGCAACGAAGAAGAACCCGGTGATGGCCAGGAACGCAGCTGATACCACGTAGGCCATGGGCGATGCAAAATATGTGCGGATTTCTTTACCCGCAATAACGGCTATGAAACGCAATTCTTACTCGTCTAGGTTCTCTTCTGTCGTCAGTTCGAGGAAGATCTCCTCGAGGGTCATCGGCAGGGGTGTCAGGTTCGTCAGTCCCCATCCGTTACCGACGACCGTCTTTGCGATCAACTCGGCGGCGTGGGAGTTTGGTTGTGCATCGACGATGAACGGTGTGAAGTCTTCGCGCTCACCGCGCTGGACCACCGAGACGCGTTGGTCCGACCGTGCATCAATCACAATTGAAAGGTCTCGCATCGCGCTGATGAACTCAGGACTATCGACCCCACGAATGCTGATCTCAATCCGCTCGGCATGCTGGAGTTTTTCAGACAGCGACTCCGGGTCGTCATCCGCCACCACCCGGCCTTCGTTGATAACCAGCACGCGCTTGCAGATTGCGCTGACCTCGGGAAGAATGTGGGAACTGAGCAGCATCGTGTGCTCCCGTCCCAGGTCGTTGATCAATTCGCGGGTTTCTACAACCTGAATCGGGTCGATACCGATAGTCGGCTCGTCCAGGATCAGCACGTCCGGCTCGTGCAGGATCGCCTGCGCAATCCCGGTCCGCTGCCGGTATCCCTTCGACAGGCGCCCAACCAGCGTGTTCCGGTACTCGCCAAGCCTGACCATGTCGATCACCAGCGGCAGGCGCTCCTTGACCCAGCCCGGGTTCATACCCCGGATCTCCCCCATATAAGTGAGGTAGTCGGTGACCGTCATGTCGAGGTAGAGCGGGACGGTCTCGGGGAGATAGCCAATGTGTCGCCGCACATCGAGAGAGTGAGTCACAACGTCGTACCCGGAAACTTTGACATCACCCTCGGTCGGGGGAGTGAAACCGGTCACCACCCGCATCGTCGTGGTCTTGCCGGCGCCATTTGGCCCGAGAAAGCCAACGATTTCACCCTTGAGCACCTCAAAAGATACGTCGATGACGGCCGGGAAGGGGCCGTAACTTTTCGACATGTGCTCGATCTTGATCAACTAAGGACTCCGGTTCCAGTTGCGCCACAAACAGTTCATTCTGCCAAACTTAAATGCGCCGTGGGTCACACGGCACATGGATACGGCAGTTCTCGTTACGCGGATTTCAAACCTGAGTATGTTATCCAAGCGAATTCCTGACGGCTACACGTTTTCGTTGACAACTTTGGCTCAATAATAAAAGGGTTGGTACCAGGGACCATGGTTTCGAACGACGACCGAATCAACTATCTCGACCACGCCGCGACGACCCCGGTGCGTGAAGAGGTGCTCGAAAAGATGCTGCCCTACTTCACCCAGAAGTTCGGGAACCCTTCAAGTTTGTACGCACTCGCCGGAGAGGCGCGCTTCGGCCTCGACGAAGCCCGCGAGCAAGTGGCGGCAGTGCTGGGATCGAGACCGGGCGAGATCGTGTTTACGGGCGGCGGCTCGGAATCGAACAACACGGCAATCAAAGGCACCGCAGCCGCGCGGTCGTTCCGGGGGCGACCTCGTGGGCACATCATCACAACCGCGATCGAGCATCACGCCGTCATACACCCTGTCGAGCAGCTCGAAAAGATGGGCTACGCAACCACCTACGTCGGCGTCGATGCAGCCGGGCGAGTGGATCCAGACGAGTTCGCCACCGCGGTCCGCCCCGACACGTTTCTCGCAAGCGTGATACTCGTCAACAACGAGGTCGGGACAATCCAGGACCTGGCCGGAATCTCGAAACGCGTACGCGCCGCCGCCGACCGCCATGGCACCTCCGTCCTGGTTCACACCGACGCCGTCCAGGCCGCCGGGAAGCTGCCGCTCGACGTAAACGACCTGGGGGTCGATCTGTTAAGCCTGTCCGGTCACAAAATCTACGGTCCCAAGGGCGTTGGCGTCCTTGTCGTCCGCCGGGGCACCGAACTGGAACCGCTAATTGCCGGCGGCGGCCAGGAACGGCAGATGCGATCGGGCACAGAAAACGTCGCCTTGATCGCCGGCATGGGCGAAGCACTGACACTCTCCGAAGCCGAACGTCCCGCCAGCCGCGACCACATGCAAAAACTTTCAACCCGCCTGGTCGAGGGGATAGCAGAACGAATTCCCGACTCCCACTTCAATGGCCACCCTGCCGAGCGGGTCCCCGAAATTGCCAACTTTTCGTTCCCCGGTGTGGAAGGCGAACCGGTCCTGCTGGGACTCGATTTCAAGGGTATTGCCGCTTCCAGTGGAAGCGCCTGCAGCTCGGCCTCACTCGATCCCTCCCACGTGCTGCTGGCAATGGGACTCAGCCCCGAAGCAGCGATGGGCAGCGTGCGGATCTCGCTGGGGCGCGAGACAACCGAAACCGACATCGACGACGTACTACAGGCGCTGCCCGAGGTGCTCGACCAGCTTGGAACCTTCCCGGCGGCCAAAAACTGAAAACCGGCCCGAATTCGCCCATTCGTCGAGAACCCGGCGATAATTAGTACTTCGATATAAATAACGGTGCGCCGGTGTGTGCACCTCATGTACTCTCGCTTTCCGGTCCCGGAAGGTCCGGGGCTTTGGAGTAATGAATGACTGAAGAGAACCGAAACGAAAAGGAAACCACAGACGAGGCCGTGCCTGCGGATGAAACCGGCCCCATGCCCGCGGTGGCCGATAATGGCGTCCCCGTCACGACCGCGTTCGGCGAAGATGCGACCAGCACATTTCCCGGGCAGGTCCGGGCCGCACTCGAATATGCCGGCGAAAACAAGTACGAATACGGCCCCCGGATGCGTGATGTCGACCTGACCTGGGATGTCGTTTCTGCCGAGACCATGGCGAACGACATTGTGCGGGTGCGGCTCGAATACTCCCCGACCACCAGCTTCCGCGGTGAGCCGGGTGTCGAGTACATGGATATCGACGCCTCTGGCGTAATCCTCGCGAGGCGCCAGATCCGTGTCCCCAAAGAGAACAAACCAGTGGTCCTCATGGGCATCACCGCGTTCTCCGTCGTTCTTGCAGTACTGCTTATCTCGCTGATGACCGTCTTCAAGTCTGATGCCGGCGATCCGCTGTACGTGGCGGGACGAACGCTCTGGATCAGGGCGGAACGTCCAAAGGCACAGGAGTTCATCGTCTACACGGGGTCCGACACCTCGGGCGTCCTCAAGACATGGGCGATCATCCCGGCCGACAACGTGAACAACAACCTCGCTTTCGTCGAAGTGACACTCATCAACCAGACCTCCGGTGCAGTCAGCCTGGTGATCGACGAAGATGCGGCGAGTCTGCTCGATGGCAACAGGGTCCGATATCAGCCCATGGACACGATCTCGGCTGCCAAAATATCCGAAACCAATGCACGGTTCAACGTGTCCGGATTCCTACCGATGTGGGGTTCGATCCAGCTCAACAAGAACGAGGAAGTGACCGGCATGCTCGTATTTGAGGTGCCAAAGGGCTCCTCGTACAGTGAATTCCGCTGGAACGCATCCGATTCGGCAATAATTCGATACCCGTAAACGCCACTTTTTTCTGAACACGGCCCGTATTCGAGCTAGAATCGGGCCAGGATGTCAGCGAACAGCAGTTCCACCACCGGTCCCCAGGCCAGCGCCAACCGCGGAGTGAACGCGCCCGAAACCGGTACAACCAGAAAGCGCAGGTCTAGGATTTCGAAATCCCCGGGCAAGCGGCTCTCGCCCGGGCGGCGCCAGTACCTGGAGTTCAAGGCAAAGTACCCGGACGCACTGCTGCTCATCCGCATGGGCGACTTCTACGAGAGCTTCGACGACGACGCCCACACCCTCTCGAAGGTGCTCGGGATCGCGCTAACTTCGCGGGAGTCGGGCGCCGGGGGAAAGGCCCCCCTCGCTGGGATCCCGCACCACGCACTCGACAATCACCTCGGAACCCTCGTCGCAGCCGGCCTGAAGGTCGCCATTGCAGAGCAGACGAGCGACCCGGCGAAATCGAGGGGGCTCGTCGAACGCGCAGTCGTCCGCGTGGTCACACCCGGAACGGTTATCGAACCCGCACTCCTCGACCAGGCCACAAACAACTACCTGGCGGCTGCAGTCAGCGACGGCGAACGAGCGGGCCTGGCCTACGTCGACATCTCGACCAGCGAGTTCGTGACCGGCGAGTTCCCCGCCTCCGAACTCAGGGACGAGCTCTTCCGCCTGGCCCCCGCCGAACTGATCGCCGACTCGATCGCCGTTGAACTCATCAAGGCCGAGGGGGAATCGAACACAGTAATCCGCCCGCTCGACGAGACCCGCCTCGACTCAGAACTGTCGGCGGCGCGACTCCTGGACCACTTCAAGGCGAAAACTCTCGAGGCCTTCGGCTGCGAAAGAATGCCGCTGGCGATAGTCGCTGCGTCGTCGGTCCTCGATTTTGTGGCCGACACACAGTTCGGTGCTATCCCGCAGATAACCTCGCTCCGGACCGAGTCCGCTGGCTCCTACATGAAGCTCGACCAGAAAGCCCTGCGGGACCTCGAGGTCTTCAGTTCGTCACTCGGCAGGCCGGACGCTCCGACCCTGTACGGAACGCTTAACTTCACCGGGACCGCGATGGGGGCGAGGACGCTGAGGGCCTGGTTGACCCGCCCTTTGATGGCCGTGGAGACGATACGTCGACGACAGGACGTCGTGACCGCCTTCTTTGAGAACCAGGCCGTCCGCACACGAGTTCAAGGACTGCTGAAGCAGGTATCCGACCTCGAACGCCTTACAAACCGTGTCCGCACGAGCACCGCCAACCCGCGCGACCTCGCGGCGCTCCGGGCAGGACTCTCTGTGATACCAGGACTGCTGGAGGCCCTCCCCGAGGGGATAACCCCGGGCGGGGCCGTGATCGGCCGGCTGCACTCGTCAAGCGAGGCCGTCGAGCTGCTTGAGGCCGCCATTCCCGCAGAACCGTCCATCACGGTCGGCGAGGGTTCGGCAATTCGAGAAGGCTTTCATACCGAGCTCGATGAAGTGAGAATCCTTTCCGGTGACACCCGGTCGAGCATCGCGGGGCTTGAGGGTGGCTACCGGGAGTCGACGGGTATCAAGAGCCTGAAGATCGGCTACAACCGTGTTTTCGGCTACTACCTCGAGGTCTCGAAGACGAACGTCCACCTTGTTCCCGATTCTTTTGAACGACGGCAGACGCTGGTGAACGGCGAACGGTTCATCACCCCTGAACTCAAGGACCTCGAATCGAGGATCCTCACGGCCCGCGACCGGATTAGCGAACTTGAGAGGGAGGTATTCCGACGGGTCTGCGCCGAGGTCGCCGTACATGGCGAGAGGATCATGGAGACGGCGAGTGCACTGGGCACGCTCGATGCCCTGGTGTCGATGTCGCAGGCCGCCGCCGAGAACGGCTGGGTACGGCCCGAGATCGACGACGACACCGTCCTGGATATCACCGCCGGACGCCACCCGGTTGTCGAGTCGGCTCTCGGACCCGGTCGGTTCGTGCCCAACGACCTGGACCTTTCGAACACAGAACGGCAACTGATGATAATCACCGGGCCCAACATGTCCGGCAAGTCGACCTATATACGGCAGGCAGCGGTACTGGTGCTGATGGCACAGGTCGGGAGCTTCATTCCGGCTACCGCCGCCCGCATCGGGGTGGTCGACCGGATCTTCACACGGGCGGGACTGTCAGACGATATCGCCGGAGGGCAATCGACATTCATGGTCGAGATGGTCGAAACGGCCTCTATCCTGAACCAGGCGACTGGCCGATCCCTGGCAGTGCTGGACGAGATTGGCCGGGGAACGTCAACCTACGACGGACTGGCTATCGCACGGGCCGTTGCAGAGCACATCCACAACTCGCCCCGACTCGGCTGCAAGACCCTGTTCGCTACCCACTACCACGAGATGACGCAACTCGCCGATCAACTCCCCCGTGCGTACAACCTCCGGGTCGCGGTCGCCGAGGAGGCTGGCGAGGTCGTATTCCTGCACGAGATCGTGCCGGGCGGTGCAGACCGCTCTTACGGTGTGCATGTTGCTCGACTGGCCGGCATGCCCGGAGCAGTGGTCAGCAGGGCGTGGGCGCTGCTCGAAGAACTGGAAAACACTCCGGGTTCGGGTGCGGTAACC
>JASLNQ010000035.1:7639-13588 GCA_030745955.1 Dehalococcoidia bacterium
GCCGGCTACCAGCTCCAGATGCCATTCGGTGAACAGCAGGTCGGGAGCGAGGCGCTCGATGAGTTGAAAGACCTCGACGTCGCCAACATGACACCGCTCGAGGCGATCAGCGCACTGTTCCGTCTGCAAGAGCAGGCCAACAAGGCGTCCGAGTAGTAAGCAGGACTGATCGCGAAGCAGGGCTGAACCTCTCGTCTCACCTCCACGAGGCCACGCGACCTGACGCGGTGCCGCCTCCCGCTCGCCCTCCGCAAGGAGGAGGCGATTCCGACGAAAATCCCGGCCTTTTTAGCGGGAGTTAATACAGGTACATTTCTATGAGTATAGTCGAGTGTGGTCTAAAGCCAAAATCGGAGCGCAAACCAGCAAAATACCCCAAATCGGCCATTTTCGGTATCGTCTTAATACGTGTCGCAAACACGCAGGCGGTGCCACCCTCCATGCTGCACAATCCATTACCGATCACCCGGTAAAAACCCGAATTTCTCTCCCCCAACCCTCCCTACTGAATCATGGAACCTGGCCTCCTGGCAATCCTGGGACTCTTCGTCGGCGGTGTGCTGAATGCGGTCATCGACCGCGCACCGCCCCACGCCCATGTCGAGGGCGTAATCGCCAGCAACGCACGCCCACGCCAGATCCGGTGGTGGGAGTGGCTCCCGGTCATTTCTGTCGTCGGAGCTTTCAGGTCTACCCGGGTGCCCTACCCCAATCTATGGATCCGGTATCCCGCAGTCGAGCTCACCACCGCCACCCTGTTCGGTCTTGCCTGGTACCGCGTGTCCGATCCGACATGGTTCCTTGCCATGTCACTCACTTTCATCGCCGTCCTGATCGCCCTTGCCTTCATCGACCTTGAAACCACATACCTCCCCGACGTACTTGTGCTGCCCCTGCTGGCGGTGGCCACAGTCGTCTCCTTTTTCGTGCCCGATCGGGAGTGGTGGCAGGGCCTGGCCGGTGCCGCAGCCGGGTACGCGATCTTTTACCCGTTTGCCTGGATAGGTGACCGCCTGAACCGGCCCGTGATGGGCTGGGGCGACGTAAAGCTCTCCGCCGCCATGGGTGCGCTTCTCGGACTGGCTCCCCTGTTTCTCGCCCTGTACCTTGGCGTCCTGATCGGTGGCGCGGTAGCAATCGTCGTATACGCAGGTAGAATTTTCGGCATCAACCGCATCCTTATCCCCTATGGTCCGTACCTGGTGATCGGAGCCCTGGTTTCGATGCTTTACTTCCGGTCGATCGCCGACTGGATCTCCGGCCAGGTCTGAGGAGTGCTTCCTGCATGACGCAAATTGATGTGATACAGGTCGGCACACTCGCTACCAACTGTTACGTGGTTCACGCCGAGAACTCATCGTCATGCATCGTGATCGATCCGGGTGGAGAGGCAGCGCGTATAACCGCCTTTCTCGATGAAAGCAATCTCACGCCCGGCAGGATAATCGCTACCCACGCACATGCCGACCACGCCGGTGCCGCTGCCCCGCTGGTCGACCGCTACGGGTGCGACTTCGCGATCGGTGCCGCAGACGTACGGGCCATCGCAGAACAGACCGCCTGGCTTAAGAACATGCTGGGTGACTACGAAGAACCGCCGGCGCCCTCCCTGGAGTTGCTGGGCGGGGAAACCCTGGACTGTGATGGATTTGAGATCGGCGTGCTGGCGACTCCGGGCCATACGAGCGGGAGCATATCCCTGCACGTCGACGGCAGTGTGTTCACCGGCGACACCCTGTTCCGGGAGTCCATCGGCCGGTTCGACCTTTCCGATGGCAATCAGGAAGCAGAAGTAGCGAGCATACGAAACGTGCTGTTCGCCCTCGACGATTCAACCCTTGTCCTCCCAGGCCACGGTCCTTCAACTGCCATAGGCCACGAAAAAACCGCCAACCCGTTCGTATAAACCCCACCGCCCGGTCCGAACGCTGGAAAACAGGTCGATCGGCAGGAAAGTGATCGAACGGGATCGCCCCATCAAAATCCCGGATCCCGACCCGGCGACGTCCAGCTCCCTGGCACAGCGATTTCCCGGTGCCCTCCCGCTGAGTGACACCCGAACAGGCAAACGCCCGGGCCTCAATTGGACCGGGCGTTTCTCGGCGGTTCTAGTCTCGTTTCTTCCCGGCGCTCACACGAACAGCGGACCGAAGATCAACGACACGATCGCCATCAGCTTCAGCAGGATGTTAATCGCGGGGCCCGACGTGTCCTTGAACGGGTCGCCTACGGTATCGCCTGAAACGGCAGCGGCATGCGTATCGGAGCCCTTGCCACCAAAGTTACCCAGTTCGACGTACTTCTTCGCGTTGTCCCACGCACCGCCCGCATTCGCCATGAAGATCGCCAGCAGGAAACCCGAAACAATCGAACCGGCCAGCAGGCCGCCCAGCGCCGCGGCGCCCATCACGGACCCGATAAGGATCGGCGCGATGATTGCGATCAATCCGGGCAGCACCATCGCCTTGAGCGCACCCTCCGTGCTGATCGCCACCGCACGGGCGGCATCGGGCTTGACGCCCTCTCTGCCCTCACGTAGACCGGGGATCTCCCGGAACTGCCGCCGGACCTCCTCGATCATCGATCCGGCCGCCGTCCCGACTGCCTGCATCGTCAAACCCGAGAACAGGAAAGGCAGGAGTCCCCCGATTATCGTTCCCATCAAAACCCTGGGATTCAGCAGGTCGAGATTCGTGATACCCGTGACGAACGAATACGCCACCAGGAGGGCCAGCGCCGTCAGCACAGCCGATCCGATTGCAAAGCCCTTACCCGTGGCCGCCGTGGTATTCCCAAGGGCGTCCAGGGCATCTGTGCGCTCGCGTACCTCAGGCTCAAGGTGTGCCTGCTCGGCGATACCACCCGCATTGTCGGCCACCGGGCCATAAGCGTCGGTCGCCAGCGTGATACCGAGCGTCGAGAGCATGCCGACAGCTGCAAGGCCAATGCCGTACAGGCCAGCGAGCTCGTTGGCGACGTAGATGCCGACCACGATCGCAAGCGCGGGAATGACCGTGCTGTAGAGGCCGACCGAAAGACCGGCGATGATCGTCGAAGGGTGTCCCGTCTGCGCCTGCTGGGCGATCCACTTCACGGGATTGAACTCAAATCCGAGGATTTTCAGGCCTTCGTAGGATGTAAACCACTCGGTCGACGTCCCGATCACCTGGCCGACTATGATCCCGGTTACAACTACCCAGAGCAGATCGAACGGGAGTTCGGTCGAGTTGATGAAGACGGCCGTACCGATCAGCGACAACGCCCCGGCGCTGAAGATTCCGTAACGCAGTGTCCAGAGCAGTTTCCCCATGTCGGCCTTATCGCCTGTCCGCACCAGGAACATTCCCAGGATGGATGCGATGATGCCGATCCCGGCGATCATGAGCGGAAGGACGGCTTTTTCCGCGTCTACATCGAACCCCAGCGGGGTAATTTCAGTCCGGCCCCCAACGGTTGCGACTGTGAAGAAGGCGAGCGAGATTGTGGCGATGATCGAGCCAACGTACGACTCGAACAGATCGGCACCCATTCCGGCTACATCACCAACGTTATCGCCCACGTTGTCGGCGATCACGGCCGGGTTACGCGGGTCGTCTTCGTCGAGGCCAGCCTCAACCTTGCCAACGAGGTCGGCGCCAACATCTGCGGCCTTCGTGTAAATACCGCCGCCGACCCGGGCGAACAGTGCTATAGAAGATGCCCCGAACCCGAAGCCCGCAATGACGTTCGGGTTTCCAAACACCAGCCACAACGCCGAAACGCCGATGATGCCGATTCCGACGACTGTCAAGCCCATCACGGCTCCGGTGCTGAATGCAACCTGCAATGCCTTGTTTAGACCGGTCTGGGCGGCCGTTGCAGTCCGGGTGTTTCCCCGCACCGCGATGCTCATTCCGATGAAGCCGGCGAGACCCGATCCAATCGCACCGAGCAGGTACGCAATCGCCGTCCATGGACCCTCTGCAGTCACCTCGCCACCGGCGCCGAGCTCGTCGATCTTCGCGTTATCGAGAATGTTGTAGTCGATGAACAGCGCGAGGACGATGAAAATGATCACCACGAACACGGCAAGGATCATATATTCCTTGCGCAGGAACGCTGCCGAACCCTCCTGGATCAGGTCGCCGATCTCCCGGACCGTTTCATTACCCTGTGACTGCCTTAACACGCGCATGGCGAGCAGGGCAGCCGCTACGAGGCCAACGCCCCCGGCTGCTATCGCAAGCAGGATCGAATCCATCGAATTTCCCCGCGAAAGAACCTTCCACATTCGATCGCACACGGCGTCGTGGGAAGGTCCGAATTAGAGATTGGAAAATCAGATCGCCGATCATTTCCGACCCTCGAAGTCGATACGGCTCCACCCAACCTCTGGTTGACTTGAAAACGCTAGCACTGGCCTACAGGCCAGTCAACGAGCACGAGTGTTGATTACGAGATTCGACACCATCGAAAATTATCCCACCGAGTCCGCTCGAGCTAACTCGGACCGCTGTGACCAGGGTCGCAGGTAACGGTTTCTTATCCGGTTCATGCCCATCCAATTTCCCGGCGGGACTCCAGGATCTTCAATTGACCGGCAGCTAGCCCTTTGCCCTCCCGAACAGATCCACGAGCTCGGAGGTGGCCGCAGCGACGTCTTCGGCTCGCGTGACCGCAGTTGCCACACAGATTGTGTCGGCCCCCGCTTCGACAACCGATGCCAGGTTCGAGGCGTTGATCCCGCCGATTGCCACTACCTGGCCCGGGCACGATTCGCTCACGGCTCGCAGCGTATCCAGTCCGGCCGGCCTCGTATCGGACTTCGTACTCGTAGGGAAAATGGTCCCGACCGCCAGGTAGTCGGCCCCGTCCCGCACCGATTCTTCGGCCTCGGTAAGCAGGGCGTTGGACGTGCCGACGATCTGCCGGTCGTCGAGGACGAGGCGTGTATCTTCCACGCGCAGGTCCTTCTGGCCGACATGGAGGCCGTCCGAGCCGATTATTCGTGCGACATCGGCGTGGTCGTTCACGATGAAAAGCCTGCCGTGATCGTGGGCGATCTTCTGGATCTGCACTGCGCGCTCGGTTATCTGGCGCTTTGCCGACAGCTTGTCTCGAAGCTGTACGACAGAGGCCCCGGCCTCGAGCGCCGCTCCGGCTACATCGATGACATCGCGCCCGTTCGTGTGCTCGGGGTCGACGATCACGTAAATGCCCGTCATCCTTGCAGCTATCTGTGTCCTCAGCGGATTCAAAACTCGTTCCTTTGAGTGTTCTGTGCTGATCTGATTTCTGAAAAATACGTCCAGTTAGCACGACTATACTGAATTTGGTGCCTGCACCAAGAGCCACTACAAGCCTGCACACAGCTGGAATTGCGTATATTTGCGCGTAGATTCCGGCCATCCCGGGATTCTGTATGCTTCACCGACTTTACCAACTAAGCATGGGCGAGCATAGGAGAATCAAGGAAATGACAGTGTCATGGCCGTCCCAGGACGATTTGCTGAAATGGCTCGATTCCGACCTCAAAAATTGGGGTCGCTGGGGTAAGGACGATCAAAAGGGCACCCTGAACCACATCACGCCCGAAAAGACCCGGCAGGCGATCAGCCTCGTCTCCGAGGGCGTGACGGTGAGCTGTGCGCGACCGGTCGACTTCGAGGCGTCGGTTGACGTCCCCCGCCCGCCGCAGCACTTCATGGTCTCAGCCGGCGATACGTATCGCCGGGGCGAGTCTGTCGACCGCCAGGTGGCGATGGACTATTTCGGCCTGATATTCCACGGGCACACGGTTACGCACATCGACAGCCTGGCACATTTCTTCTGGGATGGTCAGACATACAACGGGCGCCCCTCGAGCGTTGTATCTACCACAGAGGGCGCTACCGAGTTCGATGTGATGGCTGCCTCAGGCGGGATCGTAACGAAGGGCGTGCTCGTCGATGCACCGCTCCTCAGGGGCGT
>JASLNQ010000360.1 GCA_030745955.1 Dehalococcoidia bacterium
TCGCCCAACGCTCCATTTTCCCAGCACTTACGACACCGATGAAACGAGACCGATTTCGATCATGTCAACAGAGCCAATCAAGCCCAGGATGACAGTGGCGCG
Organism: Dehalococcoidia bacterium; assembly: GCA_030745955.1. The sequence continues at coordinate 103 of JASLNQ010000360.1, forward strand.
GGGGGCAGCACCCTCGGGCAGCGCGTTTCGGTCCCGGCTTCGATCCCCCGTTCTACCCCTTCACCGGGGCTTCTGCCGGTTCGATCTGGGCGGTGTAGCGCCAGTCGGTGGTCGGTGTGCCGGGTGCGAAGGAAATCGCCTCGGCACCGCCCGCGGCCGCCACGTCGTCGGCAACCAGCCGCAGGTCCGACTCACCCGACCCGTCGGCCTCCAGCACGAGGCTCAGCAGCTCCCGGTTCAGGCTCACGCCGCTTTCGCTCTTAGCCTTTCGAATCGCTGAAATAGCTTCGCATGCCGCCTGGAACGATCCCGCGATCTCGGGCGCCGCGATCGCGTCGAACTCGTGGATGGTAGGCCAGGGCGCACGGTGAATCGACGGGTGCCCCGTCTCCTCCGCAAACACCCAGCTCCAGACCTCGTCGGTAATTGTCGGCACGATCGGAGCGAACAGGCGGAGCACCACGTTCAGCCCGAGCCGCAGTGCCGCGACGGCCGAAGCCCTGCCGCTCGGGTCGTTTTCGGAGCGTGACCGCCGCTTGAGGAGCTCGATGTAGTTGTCGGTGAATGCGCCCCAGAAGAACTTTTCAGTCTCCTGCAGCGCAATCGAAAACTCGTAATTCTCGAACGCCTGGGTCGAACGCCTCACGACCTCCTTCAACTCGGCGACGAACGCGCGGTCGAGCTCGTTCGTGATCGGCCCTTCGTCGGCGGTCTGTGCGAGCACGAACTTGCCTGCGTTGTAGAGCTTTGTGACCAACTTGCCACCGATCCGGAATATCGACTCGTCGTGGGCCGCGTCGGACCCCAGCCTGAACGAAGCCGACCAGTACCGGACGGCGTCGGCCCCGAACCGGTCGAGCGTGTCGACAGGAGTCACGACGTTGCCTTTTGACTTGGACATCTTCTTGCGGTCGGGATCGAGCACCCAGCCCGAAAGAATGATGTTGTGCCACGGCACCGACTCCTGGTGGAGCATCGCCTTGGCGATTGTGTAGAAGGCCCAGGTGCGGATGATGTCGTGGCCCTGCGGGCGGATGTCCATCGGGAACAACGAACCCATCTGGTCGTTGTCTTCACCCCAGCGGGCCACGGTCTGCGGGCTGAGCGACGATGTGAACCACGTATCGAAAACATCCGGTTCGCCGATAAAACCGCCCGGAACCCCGCGCTGGTCTTCGCTGAATCCGGGTGGTGTCATCGTCTCCGGATCGACCGGCAGCATCGATTCCGGGGCGACGATCGCGTCGTCGTAGACGGATTCGCCCTGGCTGTCCAGCGGGTACCAGACGGGAATTGGGGGACCGAAGTAGCGCTGCCGGGAGATGCACCAGTCGACGTTCAGGTTTTCGGTCCAGTTTTCGTAGCGCTTGCGCATGAACTCGGGGTGCCAGGTGATCTGGCGGCCCATCTCGATCATCTGCTCCTTCTTGTCGAGGAGACTGATGAACCACTGGCGGGTCGTGAGGTACTCAAGCGGACTGTCGCCCTTCTCGTAGTAGCGCACCGTGTGTTGAATCTGATCCGGCTCACCCTGCAGGGGCGCCCCGTTGCCGGTCGTCGAGTTTTCGGGATCGCGCAGTAGCTCAATGGCGATCGCCTTTGCCGATGGCACCCGCTTGCCGACCATCTGCTGGTAGTTGGCGTTGGCCTTCTCGGGATTCACGCTTCCCCAGCCGTCTTCACCGAATGTGCGGTCGAGAATCCGCCCGTTACGGCCAAGGACCTGGCGCAGCTCGAGATTTTCGTCACGCCACCACACCACGTCGGTCTGGTCGCCGAACGTGCAGACCATCAGGATTCCCGTTCCCTTTTCGGGATCGGCCTCGGTGCTCGGGAAAATGGGGACCTTCGCAAAGAAGCCGGGTGTGACTGCGTGCTTTCCGAACAGGCCCTTGAACCGTTCGTCGTCCGGGTGGGCCGCAATGCCGACACATGCGGCCAGCAGTTCCGGGCGTGTTGTCGAGATCACGAAGCTCTTGACCGGCGCGTCGTCCTCGAATACACCGAACTCGATATCGTGGTATGCCCCGCCCTTCTCGCGGTCCTCGACCTCGGCCTGGGCGATGGCGGTCTGGAAATCAACGTCCCACATCGTTGGGGCTTCCGACTGGTAGATGTGGCCTTTTTCGTGAAGGTCGAGGAAGCTGCGCTGGGCGATTCGCCGGCTCTTTTCGTCGATAGTGGCGTACTCGTCACCCCAGTCGATCGAGTAGCCCATCCGCATGAAGGTGTCTTTGAAGGCCACCTCGTCCATTTCGGTGATGAAATGGCACATCTCGGTGAAGTTCTGACGGCTGATCACCATTTGCTGGTTCTTCTTCAGTCCCAGGCGGGAGCGCTCGGCCTCAACATCAAGGTTTTCGATGTAGGGAACGTTACGCTCTGCGCGAACGCTGAAGTAGTTCTGCACGCGCCGCTCGGTTGGCAGACCGTTGTCGTCCCATCCCATCGGGTAGGCGACGT
>JASLNQ010000361.1 GCA_030745955.1 Dehalococcoidia bacterium
ACTCTTCGTTGCCGATCCCTTTTGTGCGCAACCGGCCGATGAGCCAGCGGCGGTCCTTCTTCTCCCCCGCCATCTGCAGCATCTGCCCGGTGGTGAAGGAGAGAACACCCGGGTGGTTCGTCTCCAGCCAGTCGATGGCCTCCTCGCGTATCAGCGGGGCATGTTGGATGTCGGGCGGGATCCTCGGGTTGAACACGATTTCGAGCTGCTGGGCCATCGTTTGCCTCACATTCATCGCCATCCGTAGCAAATGCACCGGGAATGGTAGCAGATATTGCAACGCCAATATTAAAGCGGTGACACATCTACATCTGTGCTACTTGAGCGTTGCAACAAACGTACCCGATCATCGCCGTAACAGCATTCAATGCAACAGCGAGCCGAGGAGACGCAGCAATGACACTGACGATCATCTCAATGCCGGCACGGCCCGGATACGCCAACGCTCCGAAGGGCTTCGTCACAGACCGCGAGGCCAGCCAGGCAGCCCGACTCGCCGGACTCGACTACCGGCTCTCTGCACGCCCGGGTGACTCACGACAGCAAACGGCGGTCACCCTCCGACTCGCAGGTGACCAACCACCCAAGACCCGGAGCAAGAACGCCCGGAGGCCGGGTCGGGCAGGGCCCGCATACGTTGTCGGAATCGGCGACCACCGGTTCGACACTCCAATCCTCCACCGCCAGTGGCTGAAGCAGCGGGCGGAGCGGAAATAACCGGAGGAGCGAAGAAATTGCCAGAGAACACCGACACCCCTCCGACCAACCAGACCAAAACGCACGGGCCCGAAATGTACGACCGCAACTCCGACAACACAACCGACCTGCTCACGCTTTCCACCGAACTCTCCCGGGCGGCCATCAGGTGGCGACTCGCCGCAGATGCCGCCGGGCACCCGGTGTCGACACTGGCAATGGGCGCGTTCGTACTCTCCGGGATCTACCTGCTCTTGCTCACCCCGCTCCTCGGCGGCGAATCCCTCGCCACCACGGCGCTCGGTGTCTCAGTGACGCTGGCCATCGTCAACTTCACCTACCGGTACCGGAAGGAATATGCGAGCACGGTCCGCCACCTGGAGAAAGCCCGGAAAGAGGAGTGGACTCGCCTGCAGGATGCGGGCCTCAGGCTGCGCCACCAGTCGCTTCGAGAAGGCTTCAGCGCTATCGGCCATGCCGAAGGTGTGAATGCGCTCGAAAGCCTGACCGACGAATACGGCCGGCTCCAGCCATCGCTGAACAACGAAAACGATCTCGATCTGATCTCCGGTCCCCAGGTCGGGGAGCTGACCGACGAGACCTATCGCCGGGGGATCAGCGTCCTGGCCGACGCATTGACCCTTGTCGAGGCAATCCAGACCCCCGGTGTCGACGAGATCGAGCGAGAGATCACCGCCCTGGAATCGGAGATCGAAGCCTTAAGCGAGGTTGGCGGCGAGCACGGCGGCCAGGCAGGGCGACTCGAAATCAAGCAGAACCTCCTGGGACTGCAGCGCCAGCGCCTCGCAGAAATGAGCCATACCCAGGTGAGCGTCGATGAATTGATCTACCAGTCTCACAGATGTGAAGTATCGCTCCACCACACCCGCATCGAACTTGCTGCGATCAGGGCTGGCAGTCGCAGGTCGGCGGTGAGTTCTGTCATCGGGGCCCTGGAAGGGACCATCCGGAGGGCAAAGGAGGTTCAGCAAGAACTAAAAAATCTTGGCTTCTGATCTCGTCCGGCCAAAAACGGCCACACGAGAAACGGCCACGAACAACCCGGACACAAACCGTACGAGAAAGGAAGGTTTTCATGACCACGGACAAGCAGTACGAGAACGAGATCGAACGAACCGAAGCGATTATCTCGGAACAAGGAGAGTCCGATGAAATCGTGTCCGCGCTGGCAGGTGAGCCGGTGACACCCAAGAAACTGCCCTCACGGGACGCTGAAGACCTGCGTTCCAGGGCGGCCGAAATTATGACGCAGCTTGAGGGTGCATCCGGCAGCAGGGAAATGGAACTGCTGGACAACGTCACGACCGTGGGCATAGAAGCCCAGCGCGGCACGAAAGGCCAGCTCGACCTGCTGAAAGTCCGCATGGGCGACATCCTCGACCAGGGCGGGACCGGCAAGTAGATCGCCGACGGACTGCAGCAACTGAAGAACACACTGAAGGAGATCTCGCCCGAAAGTGTTACGCACCGCAGCATGGTGAGCCGGGCAATGGGATCCGTCCCGTTCGTCAGCAACCGCTACAACCCGATCGTCCGTGCCCTGGGCAAGGTCGCACTCCGGTACGAGCCTGTTTCAAAGCAGGTATCTGTAATCGAAACCCGGCTCCTTGATGGCCGGGCGCTCCTGGTGCGGGACAACATCGAGCTTCGAAAACTCTATGAGGACCTCGAAGAGCACCAGCTCGACCTGCAGAAGAACGCCTACCTCGGCGAACTGCTGATCAGGGATCTGACAGCGCTGATGGAGCGCACTGACGACGTGTTCAGGCGAGACCGGCTCGAGGGTGCACTGCATGACGTGGCAATACGGGTCCAGGACCTGAAGACCGTCGAGCAGGT
>JASLNQ010000362.1 GCA_030745955.1 Dehalococcoidia bacterium
GCTCCGGGCGTGCGAGGCGCACTTAGTCGCGCGTCGCAGCTCCGCGGGGCACGCCAGGGCCAAGCTCCGGGCGTGCGAGGCGCACTTAGTCGCGCGTCGCAGCTCCGCGGGGCACGCCAGGGCCTGGGAGAGGGGATCAGGATTGGGACGTGGCCGGGTGGTGGCACTATGATTGTGGGACTATGACTTCGAGGCGGCCGGTTACATATACCACCGACGGTGTGGTGGTGCGGGTCAGCAACCTGGGCGAGGCCGACCGGATCGTCACGCTCGTTACGCCGATCCACGGCCTTATCCGCGGGGTTGCGAGGGCTGCCCGCAAACCGGGGTCCAGGCTCGGCGGGCACCTGGACCTGTTGCGGCATGTGAGCGTTTCGGTACGGGAGACCCGCACCCTGTTCGGTCTGAGCCAGGCATCGACAGTGAATGGATTCCGGGGTTTGCGGGACGATCTCGACCGGTTTTCCAGGGCTTCGTACGTATCCGAGATGGCAGAGCGGTTTTCAGTAGAGGGCGGTGCGAACCAGCCGTTGTTCCGGCTGTTCGTGCAGGTGCTCGGTGCGCTTGAAGGAACCGCGAATCCCGAGATGATCACCCGCTTTTTCGAGATGCGGCTGCTCCAGCTGAGCGGGTTTGCGCCGGAGCTTTCGCGCTGCGTGGAGACGGGCGTGGAGTTGGAGCCGGCGGACCATCTCTACTCGGCGGACCGTGGTGGCCTGGTGAGCATTGATGCGCGCCCGGTTGGCGAATCGGCGTTGCTGCCGGCGGGCCTGAATACGATCAAGCTTTTGCGTTTCCTTGCCCGCACCGATATCGAGCAGGCCGACCGAATGACTGTCGAGGGAGAGGGAATTCGGCAGCTTTCCCGGATACTGCGTGCGCAGGTCCACCATGTCCTGGACCGCGGGCTGCGATCGGAAGCCTTCATGGACGAGGTGCGTGTGCGACCGGGCGATGTGAGTACGACGGGTGGCGCTTCCGCGGCAAACCGAGAGTAGGCTCCGCGAAGAACGAGGGGTGATAACTGCGACACCGGGCGCGATTTGCTTGCGCTGGATTGTTACACTCGGTTGAACTGATTCTGGACTTGCGTCGAGCCTGTGCTGCGGTTCGGTTTGGATCAGCCTTCGCGGCGATGTAACTGTCCTTTTTGCTCACCACCGGTCCTATCCTGTAAAACATGCCCGACTCGGAAATCGTCATTCGCGGCGCACGCGAACACAATCTCAAGAACTTCGACATCAGCATCCCCCGTGACACGCTCACGGTAATCACCGGTGTCTCGGGATCGGGCAAGAGCAGCCTTGCCTTCGACACGATTTTCGCCGAAGGGCAACGCCGTTACGTGGAGTCGCTTTCGGCGTACGCCCGCCAGTTCCTCGGTCGCATGGAGAAGCCCGACGTCGATCACATCGAGGGGTTGAGCCCATCGATTTCGATCGACCAGAAGGGTGTTTCGAGGAACCCGCGATCGACCGTCGGGACAGTCACAGAAATTTATGACTACCTGCGGTTGCTGTTCTCGCGGGCCGGACGTCCGCACTGCTACAACTGTGGCCGGCCGGTCGAGTGCCAGACTGTTCAGCAGATCGTCGATTCGGTGCTTGGAATTGACGAGGGGACCCGTCTCCAGGTGCTCGCGCCAATGGTCACGCACATGCGCGGTGAGCACGCGCAGATATTCGAGACTGCGCGGACCGACGGGTTTGTGCGGGTGCGGGTCGACGGCGAAACCCGGGACCTGGCCGATGAGATCAAGCTGGCCAAGACCAAGTGGCACGATATCGAGGTTGTCGTTGACCGGGTGATCGTTCGTGAGGACACCGATCGCGGCAGGCTAACGGAATCGGTCGAGACCGCGTTGCGGCTGGCAGGCGGCAACCTGGTCGTTTCGAAGCTGGGAACCGGCAAGCGTGGCAAGGACGAAGATGTCGTCTATTCCGAGCACTTCGCATGCGTTCACTGCGATATCTCGATCCTTGAGCTAGAGCCACGAAACTTCTCGTTCAACACCCCGTTTGGCGCATGCCCGACCTGCACGGGCCTCGGGTTCAAGCTTGAGGTCGATCCCGACCTGGTGATCCAGGACAAATCGCTGAGTCTCAGCGAGGGTGCGATCACCCCGTGGGCCAGGTCTGGATCGAATTCACCCTGGTACCACTCGACTCTCGAATCGCTGTCAGTGCACTACGGATTCTCGATGACCGAGCCGATCCGTGAGATGGCACAGGACCACCTGCGGGTCATTCTGTATGGGACCGGCGGCGAGAAGCTCGAGATGTCGCACCAGACGCAGAAGGGCCGTGTGTACAGCTGGAACACGACGTTTGAGGGTGTGGTGCCGAACATGGAGCGTCGACACGTCGACACCGAATCTGACGGTGTTCGTGAGGACATTAGCCGCTATATGACGCAACGCCCGTGCGCGACCTGTGACGGTGCCCGTTTGAAGCCCGAGGCGCTGGCGGTCACGGTACTAGGCATGAACGTGGTGGAGGTCACCAGCCAGTCGGTTGAGAACGCGTTGCGCTGGGTACAGGCGTGCCG
>JASLNQ010000363.1 GCA_030745955.1 Dehalococcoidia bacterium
CAAGGGACGCGGGCACGCCCTTCGCCTTCCGGTAATCGACCTCGCCGAAGTTGGCGCAGGCGGCGGGAGCATCGTCCGGATCGACGCTGGCGGCAGCATCAAGGTCGGACCCGAAAGCTCGGGTGCCGATCCCGGTCCCGCCTGCTACGTCAACGGTGGCACAGAGCCGACCGTCACCGACGCCAACGTTGTGCTCGGTTACCTGAACCCCGACGAACTCGCTGGCGGCAACTTGAAGATCGACGGATCACTGGCGACAGCCGTGATCGACGACAGGGTCGCCAGACCAACCGGGACCAGCATCCACGAAGCAGCCTTCGGCGTTCACCAGATCGTAAACGCCGTCATGATCCGGGCGATCAAGGCAGTCACAACATACCGGGGTCGCGATCCAAGAGACTTCGCAATTATCGCTTTCGGTGGTTCCGGGCCCGTCCACGCGGCAGGAATCGCACGCGATCTCGGCGTATCGACCGTTATCGTCCCGCCCGCCCCAGGTGTGTTTTCCGCAGTCGGCCTGGTAACTGCGCGGCGTGATTTCAACTTTGTGCAGACCATCATCGCACCGCTCGAAACCGGCCTCAACGAGCTGGCCGATCCCGTGATAACCGAGTTAAAACAGCGAGCGCTCACCGACATGGAAAGAGATTCTGGGGAATTCGCTGGGGCAGATGTCGATTGGTCGTACTCGGCCGACCTCCGCTACATCGGGCAGGCCCACGAGTTGACAGTCGACATGGCACTACCGGTCAATCCGGACCAACTCGGCACGGCGTTTTTCATTGAGCACGAAAAAGCATACGGATACGCCCCCGCCAGAAGCGCGGTCGAACTGGTGAACATCAGATTGACCGCTTCGGTGGTCGAAGACGATCACGTAAATCCCCGGTTCGACCTGCCGGCACAAGGCGGTCGTAAAAGCCGAATGGGGTTTTTCGGTGCCCAAGCAGGTCTCATCGAAGTGCCGGTCTTCACACGCGCAAATTTGGGTACCAGCCCAACTAAAGGGCCGATTATCATCGAGGAAAGCGACGCGACGACGGTGGTCCCTCCCGGTTGCACCGTAACCCTCGATCGACACAACAACATGGTGATCGAACTGTCATGAACACGTTCGACGTGATCCTACAGGGGGGCACCGTTGTCGATGGCACGGGGTCGGAACTCGTGAATACCGATGTTGGCATCGCTGGTGACACGATCACTGCACTCGGCGACCTCTCGAGTTCCACCGCGCCTGTTGTGATCGACGCCGCCGGCATGCACATTGCGCCCGGATTCATCGATGCCCACGGTCATTCCGATTACACCCTGCTCGCCGACGGACGTGCCTTCAGCCAGGTCTCTCAGGGCGTGACGACCGAGGTGATCGGCAATTGCGGTCACGGATGCGCGCCGCTCGTTGGAGATACCGCCGAGTTCACCGGGAATATATACGGCTACACCGGCAATCCTGAACTCACCTGGAGCACTTTTGGCGAATATCTCAACCACTTGCAGGCGGCAAATCCGGCCATCAACACCGTTCCCCTCGTCGCCAACGGCAACCTGAGGATCTCGGCGATCAAAGACCGTTCCCGCCCCGCCTCGCCAGGTGAGGTCGAAACAATGACCCGCCTGCTCGCCGAGGCGTGCGATGAAGGTGCCTGGGGTCTTTCCATGGGGCTCGAATATGGCGCTGAACGGGCAGCGTCGTTCGACGAGATGAACGAGCTCGCGAAGTACTCGGCGGGTCGTGAGGGCATTCTCGCTGTCCACACACGCAACAAGGAACGAACAGCCGCCGAAGCGGTACAGGAAGCCATCGAGCTGGGCCAATCGTCGGGTTCGGCAGTGCAGGTTTCGCACGTGATCCCCCGCCGCGGCGGCAACCCCGGTGCCCTCGAACGCATCATCGACTCAATAGATTCTGCTGCCAGGCACGGCGACGACATCGCTTTCGATGTCCACACCCGCCTGCACGGAATAACAAACCTTTCGGACGCTCTTGCCCCCGAACTTGCACGGCAGACCTCTTCAGCGATAACCGAAGCGCTGGCTTCTGCGGATATCCGTGAAAGATTCAGTGAGCGTGAATGTCTCATATCGAGCTTTGCAATTGGCGGTTGGGACCGGATTTCGGTATTCACGTCACCGGCACAACCGGAACTCACCGGACGTTCGATTGCCGCTCTTTCCGATGAGTGGGGCCTGGGTGAATGGGACACGGTCTTCCGCGTCTTGAGCATCAATGCCGGGGACGTTCACGCGCCGTTGGTGGTCTGCCATTCGTACGAGGAAGCGGACGTGTTGTCGACGGCGCGCCACTCACTGTGCATGATCGGTTCCGACGCGACTGCCCTCTGCCTGGACGGTCCCCTGGCCGATAGCACGTTTTTAGGCGCCTACTCCTGGATGGGCTGGATTTTCAGTCGTCTCACATCGGGCCCGGACCGATCGTCGATAGCCGATGCCGTAAGGACACTCTCGGGCGCGGTGGCCGACCGCTTCGGCCTTGCGAACCGCGGCTACATCGCGATCGGGAAGCGTGCCGACATCGTGGTT
>JASLNQ010000364.1 GCA_030745955.1 Dehalococcoidia bacterium
ATTAACCAGAGTTTCTAACATTCACCCTGGTTTAGTTATTGGGGGGCAGGTCACTTAACCCGGTTGGGATAATATGTCCACCACTTGATTGGCCGTTATTTAATATATGCCGACAATTGGCGATGCATATCGAGGGTGAGTGTTGCCTGGGCCCTATGTGTGTTCGTACTGAAAAACCCGGGAAGGAACGAACGGATTCGGCCTGAGTGATTGACTCCCTGCGATACGGAAATGATCTACTACGGTGCTCGCAGTCTGATAGTGGGCTCATTGAAGATTCGCTCACAGGTCATCAGACGCCAGAGGGCAACAAATTCCGCCGGGCAAGGAAATTTGACATCCCGTTGACGCGCGAAAAACCAAGGACGGACTAGCTCGATGAAAATCATCAGTGTCGAAGCAAGGGCTTACGAGCCGCCGAAACCGGATGTTGATTCGCATCCCCAAAAGGATTCATGGATCACATCGGGCCCCGTGGCGAATCCGATGACCCGCTATCCACGCTATGCGGCCTTCCGCCCGTCGTGGACCCCGGCTTGGGGCAACTTCATGTGCGTTGTCACCGCCGAGGATGGCACAACGGGCACTGCGATTGCGAATCATGGTGCGCCGGTCGCGTCGATCATCACCGAATACCTCGGGCCCCGGCTGGTCGATGAGTCGGCCCTCGCAACCGAGAAGTGCTACGACATGATGGTGAGGATGTGCGCTCCGTTCGGGGCGACGGGAATTGCGTCGTACGCCGTCAGCGCGATCGATCTCGCACTGTGGGACCTCAAGGGCAAACTACTCGGCGTGCCGGTTTACGAGCTACTCGGTGGACCTTCAAAAGACGAAATACAGTGCTATGCCACCGGCGGCGATACCGACTGGTATATCGAGCTCGGTTTCCTGGGCACCAAACTGCCCTGCCCGTACGGGCCTGCCGACGGTATCGATGGATTGCACAAGAATGTGGAACTGATCGCGGGGGTCCGCGACCAGATCGGGCCGAGAGTCGAACTGATGCTTGACTGCTGGATGGCTCTCGACGTTGAATACGCTGTCAGACTCGCCGAGGAACTCCGTCCACAGAAGCTCAAATGGCTGGAGGAGACACTCAGGTCGGAGGATTTCGATGCCCATAAGGAGCTGAAGGACCGAATCCCGTGGCAAACGCTTGCAACCGGCGAGCACTGGTTCACGACAGTGCCGTTCCAGCACGCGGCGAGTCGTCACCTCGTGGATATCTTTCAGCCCGACATCAACTGGGTGGGCGGGCTTACCGCGATCGTGAAGATATGTGCGATCGCCGAGGCCGCCGGCATCTCGGTCATTCCCCACGGTGGGGGCAACACCCCGTACGGCCAGCACGCCTGTTACGCTCTCCCGGCCATCCCCTGGGCCGAGTGCTTTATTGCCAGCCCGCCGGGAGTGCTGCTTGAACGGGCAGTCCGTCTACCGGGTATGGCGGTGCCCCAGGACGGCAAGCTGATACCGGCAAACGCGCCGGGATTCGGGGTTGAAATCGATGGCTCGACCCTGAAGCCAATCACTTAGTACGCCATCGAGCACCCACAGGGTCCTACACAATCGACCGGCTAATTCGGCAGCAGTTGAGGTTTACATGAAAATCGAACGAGTTGAATCCATCCTGGCTGGCAACGGACATTTCGTCCTGATCCACACCGACAACGGCCTGACGGGTATCGGCCAGTCTTCCTGCTGGGGCTACCTTGAAGCTGTCGACAAGATAGTTGAAAAGTTCAGTGGTTACCTTGTCGGCAAAGACCCGCTCCAGATCGAGCACCACTGGCAGTACCTGTACCGGATGGGCCCGTTCAGGGGCTCGGCCCTGTCGGGGGCGATTAGCGCAGTCGACATTGCACTGTGGGACATTAAAGGCAAGCACTTCCAGGCCCCGGTGTGGCAGCTGATCGGCGGAAAAGTGCGCGACCGGGTCAGGCTCCACCTTCTGATGGGCGCGGTCGTTCCACCGGGTGGTGCGGATTCCCGGGCAGAGCGGCTCCGATATGGCGCAGAACTCGCGGCCAAGGAAGGATTCACCGCCATCAAGACCGACCCCCTGCCGGACGGTTTTGAGTCGATGACTCTGCCACGGTTAATACATGACACGCGGGAGAACGTGGCGGCGATGCGAGAGGGCGGCGGCCTCGACGTGGACGTCATTCTCGAGATCCACCGGAAACTGACCCCGATGAACGCAATCGCACTTGCCGAGGCGCTGGTTGAGTTCCGGCCACTGTTCTATGAAGACCCGGTGCAGATCGACTCAATCATTTCGCAGGGTGAGATCGCGAAGCGGACGACGTTGCCGGTTGCCAATGGCGAGCGGATGCATACGATCTGGGAGTTCAGGGAGTTGCTGGAAACGGGTGGTTCGCAGTACATCAGGCCCGATCTGGGACTGGGCGGTGGCATTACCCACGTGAAGAAGATCGCAGCGATCGGCGAGTCTTACCACTCGGCCCTCGTCACTCACAACTTCCTTGGGCCGGTGGTTACGGCTGCGGCGTGCACCGTCGATACATCTATCCCGAAC
>JASLNQ010000365.1 GCA_030745955.1 Dehalococcoidia bacterium
ATCCGGAGCAGGACTCGCTCGCCCGCATAAGCAGCACCGGCAGGGTAATTACCGCCGAACAGGTCATCGACTCGCAGTTCAAGGAACTGAAACGGTACGACATAACCGACCTGCCCGGCGCTTCGGCTGCGGTCTACGGTTTTATGAAGAGCGGTTCCGAGGCCTTCGACTACGAGGTCCGGGTATACGAGAGCCACGGGAAAGCGGTCGAACTGGGAACCGCGCTGGCCGAGGAAGGGTCGGGCCCCGACGCGGTGCTGGGTGAGGCCGACGCCGTTTTCAAGGAAGGCGTGAGAGACAGGCGGCTGGCCTATCGTGGTGACCGGGGTGCAGCTGGACCCAAATACGGGGGATACGTGATTTACGATAATTTGAATGTCTTATGTCAGGGTGTTGACTTAGAGCAATTTATTGAACGGTGCGAATACTTTGTTTCTGAGCTGCACCTTGACGATTAATCCGTAAGTCGGTGAAGCCCTGGAACAAGCGATTCAAATAGCGGGTGCGGTGCTGATTCTCGCCGCGTTTGTCCTTGCCCAGGTCAGGGTTCTCTCGCAGCATTCGATCTCCTACCTGCTGCTGAACCTGATCGGATCGGCCGTCCTTGCCGTGCTGGCCTTCTTCGACTCCCAGTGGGGATTCCTGTTGCTGGAGGGTGTCTGGGCAGTGGTGTCGGGTGCTGGACTGGCGAGAGCGGTTTTGAACCGGTAAAGGTGAAGCCCTTTCACCCTGTAACCAGCGGTTCAACGGTCCCACTGTAAAAAATACTCAGTCCAGTCGATACTTTTCGACCGCGTGGGGGTTCAGCTCAATTCCGTTGCCCGGTTTGTCGGGGTCAGGCTTCCAGGACCCGTTCACAGGCGCTGGTGGATCGACCAGGTACTTCGCAAACGGGTCTCTCTCGATCCCCAGCACCTCGACAACCATGATGTTCGGGGTTGCCATCGCAGGGTGCAGGTGCAGCAGCGAATAGGCATGCGGTGCCACCGGCAGGTTGTGAGCCGCCGCCAGGTGCGCAACCTTCATCCACTCGGTAACTCCTCCAACACGACCGATATCCGGCTGCAGAATATCCGCCGCCCCGGCCGCGATCAGGTCGCGGAAGCCGTACTTCGTGTACTCGTGCTCGCCCGTGGCGACGTCGATGGTTGTGCCCCCTGCGACCTGTGCAAGGCCGGGAATATCGTCGGCCAGCACCGGCTCCTCGAACCAGGCAACGCCCAGGTCCTTCAGCGGTTCCGCCACCCGGATGGCCTGCTTGGCGTAGTAGCCGTTGTTCGCATCGACATAAATCGTGTGGTCGTCACCAAGCACCTTCCGCACAGCCCCTACCCGCCGGATGTCTTCCGCCTCGGCCTTCCCAAAACTCATGCCGACCTTCATCTTGGTGGCAGTAAAACCCTCCTCGGCGTAGTCCGACTGCTCTTTCACCAGCTGGTCAGTGGTGTAGTTAGTCCAGCCGCCCGATCCGTAGACAGGAATCTGCTCGTGTGCGGGCCCGAGGAGCCGGTACAGGGGGATCCCGAGTGCCTTTGCCTTGATGTCCCATATCGCGTTATCGAGTGTCGAAATGGCCTGGAAAGCCGCCCCTTTCCGACCGTTTCCGCGTACCCGCCAGAACATGTCGTTCCAGATCTTCTCGGTCTCGAACGGGTCGGCGCCGATCACGAGGTCCCCGAGCTGCTCGTGCATGAATGCTCGAACCGGCCCCGCGCCCTCTGAGTACGCGACGCCCGTGATGCCGGCGTCGGTCTCGAGTTCCACGAACATCCATGCCAGGCCGTCGACCGCACTCGGCATTGTCGAGTCCTGGAACGGGAGGCTTGCGGTATCGAAAAGGCGGGTGCTGCGAATGTTTGTTATTTTCATGAGATGCCTTCGCCGGGTTGGATTGGATTTCGAATTAGGTTCGCGCCATCGAGTGGCTACGGCGGAGGGAGCCGTAACCGCTCCGCCGCTAAAAAAATCTTCGCCGCCCCTGCGAATTCCGCAATGACCGCAGCGTGAAAATCTACCGGCCCGCAGCCGCCAGCACCCCCAGGGCATCGGCGGTCACCCACTCGTTCATCCGGACCTTGCTTGTGCCGCCCCAGTACACGAAATCTGAACCGCTCCCGGTCTTCTTCCGCCAGGTGTAGTACATCGCCTCGGCAGGCCATCCGCAATCGGGGAGCTGCTTCGATTCAAGCAGGTCGAGCGCCGGTGCGCAGCGTGGGTCGCCGATCCTCCCGATCTCCACCATCACTTTCAACGCACCGAGAATGTCGTAGTGCCAGTACAGCGGGTAGTGGAGCCTTGTGAAATCTTGCCGGACTATCGCACCGGTAGAACGACGCCTGAACAGTTTGCGAGTCAAAAACACCTCGGCGGCACGGTCGACCGCGTCGTGCAACTCGGGGCCGGGATGCGACCGCTCGTACAACCCCAGCGCCCGCAGCGGCAAAAGCGACTCGTTGAACGAGGATGTGTTGGCGTCGGGGTTCCCGTCGCAGTTCCAGCCGCCGTCCGGCCACTGCCAGT
>JASLNQ010000366.1 GCA_030745955.1 Dehalococcoidia bacterium
GGCCGGCTGGTCCGGGCGATCGTAGGTCTCTTCCTGCGTAGCTTCGGGCGAGGCCGGTTCGGTCCCGTTGTCCCCGCTTGTCCCGTGCTGGGTGGGGGTGCCTCGCATGCCCTGGACCGGATCGTTCAGCACCGGGCGTGGCTCGCTCTGGTCGTTGAACCCGGCGCGTATCACCTGCCCCGGCCCGTTTTTCGCAGCCTCCGCCTCCGATTCAGCCTGCCCCTCGGCCTTCAGCTGGTACTCGTGTGCCTCTTCCACCGATATCGAGACACGGCCCATGCGCTCGCGCACCTCGCCCATGACCGAGACGAAGTTGCCGTTCTCCCAGAGATCGGGCGTCTGTTCCAGGATGTTCGGCCAGACGACCATCTCGATATTCCCATCGAGCAGTGTGAGGTTCAGCGAAAGGAACCTGTCGCCCCGCTTTGTGGTCAGCTCCCTGACATCGTTCACCTGTCCGAGGGCCGCACGCTTCTGGCCCGCGATGTCAGCGGTGATGTCGGAGGAGAACACAACGATGTTGTCGGGTTGCTGGCGCATTTCCCGCGTAAACGGGCTCAGGGTCAGTTCCACGCCCAGGAGGTCCCGCTCCCAGATGACCCGCTCCTGGTCGGTTGTGTCGTCCAGCTCGGGTATCTCGATCTCGACCATCGGAACCGGCACCGACTCGCCGAGCATGTCGAACATCGACGTTTGACCAGATTCGCGTAACCTGGTTTGCCGTTGGGCAGCCGAAATAATCCGGTCGACCGACTCGATCAGGTTGCCACGCCCCCCGAACTCGTCGAAGGCACCGACCCGTATCAGGCTTTCGAGAGTGCGGCGGTTGAGCGACCTGGAGTCGACGCGCCGGCAGATGTCCTCAAGGTCCTTGAACGTGCCCGAAGCCTCGCGGACCTCCACTATCGGATCGATCGCCGAGGCGCCAACGTTTTTGACGGCAGCAAGCCCGAACCTGATCGCGTCTTCACCGTTGGAGTTTCGTTCGATCGTGAAGCCGGCCCTTGAATAGTTGATGCTCGGTGGCTTCACGGTAATGCCAAGGCGGGTGGCTTCCCGAACGGCCTCGCCTACCTTTTCCGGATTGCCGGAAGCCGAATCGAGAACCGCCGCAAGGTATTCGGTCGGGTTGTTCGCTTTGAAATAGGCGGTCCAGTACGCGATGTATGCATACGACACGGCGTGGGCTTTGTTGAAGCCGTACCCGGCAAATGGCACCATCAGCTCGAACACGATATCGGCCTGTTCCTTGGTGTACCCCTTCTTCAGTGCCCCGGCGACGAACTTCTCGTGTTCTGCGTCCATCACCGACGGGATCTTCTTGCCCATCGCCTTGCGGAGGATGTCGGCCTCACCCAGCGTGTACCCACCAAAGGCCTGCGCTATCAGCATGACCTGGTCCTGGTACACGATCACGCCGTAGGTGGGTTCGAGGAGATCCCGCAGGTCGTCGTGCGGATAGCTGATCTCGGCCCGCCCGTGCTTTGCGTCGATGAACGTGCCGATGTGCTCCATCGGCCCCGGGCGGTACAGAGCGATCATGGCGGCCAGGTCGTTGATCGTGGTCGGCTTCAGCTCCTTGACATTACGTCGCATTCCGGTCGATTCCAGCTGAAACACGCCGAACGTGTCGCCCTGGCCGAGTACCTCGAACGCCTTAGCATTGTCGATCGGGACGTCGTATACGCCGACGTACTCGCCGGTCGTTTCGGCGATCAACTTCACACAGCGGTCGAGAATCGACAGGTTTGCCAGGCCCAGGAAGTCCATCTTCAACAGGCCGACATCGGCGACCGGGTTCATCGAATACTGGGTTGTCGGGCTGGAGTCTTCCTTGCCGCTTGTCGAACGCTGTAGCGGCACGTATTCGGTCAGCGGTTGCTCTGAGATCACCACCGCGGCGGCGTGCGTGCTGGCATGACGGACGGAGCCTTCGACCCGCTGCGCCATCTCGATCAGTTCCCTGGCATCCCGGTTACGGCGGATCTCGCTCTGCATCTCGGCCGATTCGTCAATCGCTTCCTTCAACTTGATGTTGAGAGTGTTCGGAACCATGCGGGCCAGCCTGTCGCCCAGGTCGAGCGGTAACGCCAGGGCACGGGCTGAATCGCGGATCGCCGCCTTCGCCCCGAGTGTCCCGAACGTGATTATCTGGGCGACGTGGTCGCGGCCGTAGTGATCGATGCAGTACTTGATCACCTCCTCGCGGCGGTCGTCGGCGAAGTCCATGTCGATATCGGGCATCTCCCGGCGCTCGACATTCAGGAACCTCTCGAAGAACAGATCGGCCTCAACCGGGTCGATTTGCGTCACCTCAAGGCAGTACAGCACCAGGCTCGAGGCGGCGGAGCCACGGACAGCCGAGAGAATCTTGCGTTCGTTGACGAAGTTGAAGATGTCCCAGAAAACGAGGAAGTAGTCGGGGAACCTGGTTTCCTCGATGATCCCAAGTTCGTATTCGAGCCGCTCTGTCAACTCTTCACTCGGGTTGTCGAAGCGTTTCTTG
>JASLNQ010000367.1 GCA_030745955.1 Dehalococcoidia bacterium
GGCGTCGCATGGGCGATCGTCATCGTGGTCGGAGGCCTGTTCGTTCTCGACGGCGACATGAGTATCGGTACGATGATCGCCTTCCTAATGCTCGTGCGGCAGTTCTTCGACCCCATCCGCAACCTGACGATGCACTACAACGTGCTCCAGCGGGCGATGGCTTCCGGCGAGCGGATATTCGAGGTGATCGACGTCCCGATAGATATCGAGGACAAGCCCGACGCTATCGAGCTCGAGGAGATCGACGGTTCGATCGAGTTCGAGAATGTGACGTTCGGGTACCTGCCCGACCAGCCGATCTTGAAGGACATCAATTTCAAGGTCAAACCGGGTGAAACGGTGGCCCTCGTCGGACCGACGGGGTCGGGTAAGACGTCGACCACCGCACTGGTGCACCGCTTTTACGAGATCTGGGAGGGTTCGGTGAAGGTCGGCGGTCACGACGTTCGAGACGTGACCCAGGATTCGCTCGCACGGCAGGTGGCGATGGTGTTGCAGGAGCCGTTCCTGTTTTCGGGCACGGTCTTCGAAAATATCAGGTATGCCAAGGAGGACGCGACCCGTGAGGGCGTTGTCGAGGCGGCAAGGGCGGTGGGTGCGCACGAGTTCATCATGAAGCTGCCGGAAGGGTACGATACCCAGCTCGAACAGCGGGGCGGGAACCTTTCACTGGGGCAGCGCCAGCTGATTTCGTTTGCCCGGGCGATTGTGGCCGATGCGAAGATACTGGTGCTGGACGAGGCGACCGCGAGTATCGATTCGTATACGGAGATGCTGATCCAGCAGGCGCTGAAGCGGTTGATGGAGGGTCGGACCGGAATGGTGATCGCGCACCGGCTGGCGACGATCAGGGGTGCCGACCGGATCATTGTTCTGCAGGACGGCAGGATTATCGAGACGGGCAACCACGACGAGTTGATGGAGTTGGGTGGTCTTTACGCCCACCTGTACTCGATGAACTACGCTTCGTTCGACGATATTCCGGACGAGCTGATTCAGCAGGCGACGCGGGCCGCCGAGGATTCGGCGACGTAGGGGTTTTGGTGGGGGCGTACCTGGTGAGGTGTGTTTTCCCGAGCGCTGCTGAGGGACCTGGCGTGGGGTCGCGCGGGTTGGTGCGTGGGTCGCAGTGGCTGCTCCCCGGTTTCTCCGATTCGGTTGAGTGAACGGTGTTTCCTGTGGAACGCTGGCGTGCGCTGTTGTTGGGACTGGTGGGTGATACTGAATCCCATTCGACTGAGCTCAGGGCAGGCAAGTTCAGCATGACAGTGGGTGGATCGGACGGTGGTGCGTTCCCCCTCAACCTAGCCTTCTCGGATCACGAGACGCGTAAAGGGAGATTGATGGGGCATCATTTGGATCGAACGGGATCGAGATTGGCAGTATACCTTCGAGCGAAATATCGTCGCCTTCGACCACGATGGTCGCATGCAGCCGGTCGAGAAGTTCGGTCAGCATCCGTTGTATCCATTCGCCATCCTCGAACTTCATTGCGTCGCCAATCCACCAATCAGGCGGGGCCAATGCCCACAACTTTGCTAGCTCATCTAACCTGCCTCCCTCACTCCAGCGCAGCCAAACCCTAGTTAGCCACCAGTTGCGGTCTGGATGCGAGATCCGCGGACGTGAGCGGTGTCAGGAGGTGGATTGAGTACGTAGGGCGAATACAGGCAGGAAAAACATCATGATTTCCGCATTCCGTCGAAATTGTGTGAGTTGTTGACGATCCATGGTTGCGAGGATACGGTTGCGGTCACTCCCGGCAAGGTTTCAACCATAGGAAATCACGATGCGAAAACTTATTCCTTTACTCATGATTGCGATTGCGCTCTCTGCATTCGTACTCGTCAAAGGTCCCACGGTCGGAGCAACAGGTGGAGCGAGCAAGGTTCTATTGGCCGCTTCTGAGGGTCCTTCAATCGGGGCTTTTCTCAAGGCGAAATTGGAAGCGGAGGGGATACCGACTGTAGATGTTCTGATGTCGAGTCATGCACCAGCACCTCCCCTCGCGACGCTGCTTGAATACGACACAGTAATTGCATGGTCCGACTCACCGTTTGACACGGGGACGGCTTGGGGAGATGTGCTAGCGGACTACGTCGATGCTGGAGGCGGGTTAATAATAAATACCTTTGCTTTCTACACCACCCCTCCGTATCAACTCGAGGGTCGGATAATGACACCCGGTTACTCACCGCTAACACCCATACAATCGGTATTCGGTACCTCGTCACTCGGCGCCCATGATTCCTCACATCCAATCATGGCAGGGGTGACAACTGTCACTTCTTGGTATCGT
The DNA here is from genome assembly GCA_030745955.1 of Dehalococcoidia bacterium. The sequence goes on from JASLNQ010000367.1 coordinate 2,300, forward strand.
GATCACACCGCATTAGACGTTGGCGCAACTCTTGTTGCCAGCTGGGCAGACGGCAGGCACATGGTTGCACACAACGCTGACTGCAATATAGTCGGGATAACACTGTGGCCAGGACGTGAAATTACCCCGACCAGTCCCTATGGATGGGGCGGAGACGTACCGCGCCTGTTCGCTAATGCTGCTAATTTCGTGGCAG
>JASLNQ010000368.1 GCA_030745955.1 Dehalococcoidia bacterium
GGGAGCAAGGAGGGTCTCCTTGGTGCAGTGGTTGGGCAGCTCAGTACACAGGTCTTTGTCGTCCCGATGCGTCTTCTCGAAGGTGAACCGCGCTCCCGCGAGGATTTCCTGTACAGGATGGAGCTCTTGTTCCAGACCACTTTGGAGGCCTACATCCAGCAGAGAGATGTCCTGGCCGTGGCGATTCGAGAACAAGCTGAACTCCCGCCCATGCGAGAGTACATGGAGCGTTTCGGTGAGTTTATTGAATCGGCCAGGGAGCAGGCGATCGTCCGGCAGGAACTCGACTGGTCGATGATTTCGGGTGCGATGCTTGACCGCATCCTCAACCAGGTGCACTTCGCACCGTTCATCAAAAAGACCTTCGGAATTGAAGTGCTAACGGATCGGGAATACCAGCGGAAATGGAGCAAGGCGAACCTCGATCTATTCCTGCACGGGTTCCTGGCTTAGTTCCTGCAAGTACGCGTTCCGCCTCGAGGGGCCGGGTATTACCCTTTTGCTCTCACCCTGGTAGGAAAGGGGGGCATCCGTGCGGCGCGCCTGGCAACGAACTCCGAAAGCTAACCGCCGTACACCGTCATGGTCATCTGGTCGAGGTGACCGGCAAGGTACCGCACTGCGGGTATAGCCGTGCCGTACTGCATGCGGGTAGGCGCTATCACCCCGATCATGCCCTCTGCCGTTTCAGGCGTGCCGTAGCGGCAAAACACGATTGAGAAATTCTTCAGCGACTCCTCGGAGTTCTCTTCCCCGATCACGACGTTCGCGGTGCCGTCTGTACTGAACATATCTTCAATCGCGGCCGTAGCAAAAGAATCTTCCATCAGCCACGTCGCGCCCTGGGCCATGGCCGGATCGGCGATAAGTTCCGGCTGCCGGAACAACTTGCTGATGCCGCTGAACCGTTTATCAGCGCTAGAACGGGCGTTGTGCTTACGGAGAGCCGTTACAGCCGAATCGAAGGCCTGGCGCTCCAGTCCTCCCCCTACACGGCCTGCACGAGCGGCCAGGCTGTTCGCCGGGACACCCACTATCGCGTCGCTGAGCCGATTCCGCGCGTGCTCAATCTCCGAATCGGAGACTGACCGGTCGAGGTTCACCAGCTGCTTGTATACGCTCGCCTCCTGCAGCACCACGATAACCATGACGAGCATTTCCTGTAAACGGAGCAACTCGACGCTCTTCACCGGTGCAGGGGCCATACGGGGAGTCGTCGAAAACGCCAGGGTGCTCATCAGCCCCGCGAGGACCGCCGAGGCCGAGTCCATCCACTCCTCGATGTACGCCTGGACCGTACGGAATTCCCGGTCGACCCGGGCCGCAGCGACAGGGTCCAGCATTGCGCCAGGATCGAGCGACGACACGAACTGCCGGTATCCCCGGTCGGATGGCACACCCCCGGCCGACACGTGTGGGCGGTGGATGAAGCCGTCTTCCTCAAGCGCCACCATTTCGTTACGGATTGTGGCCGGGCTGGCCTTGAGGTTCCCGGAACGGGCAACCGCGCTCGAAGCGACCGGGGACGCGGTCTGGACGTGTTCAGAAACGATGAACTTTAGAATCTCTCGTTTTCGAGCCGTTAGAGTCGGCATGCTCGCCCCAGTCCAGTGACAGGCGCACTACGCAGTACAACACCGAGAAGCTAGCATGCAGTTTTCCCGAGTGTCAACGCCAATTCGGGCTTGATGTTCAACAGCGACCGGCTAAATTCACTGGCAAGCCCGACAACCATTCAGTTTGACGAGTGATTTTGATGACCCAACTCTCACAGAGCGCATTTGAAAAAGCAACCGAATTCATTGCGGCGAACGCCCGCCCGCTCGAACAGGCACAGTTTGAGTACAACTTTGCGGCAGGCTCAGCTGCCAGCGTACTGGTCGAACTCGCAAAATTCCAGAACGATGACGGTGGATTCGGGCACGGACTGGAACCCGATGTGCGGATGCCGTTCTCTTCACCAATTGTCAGCACCATTGCGTTCGAACTGCTCAGGGACCTTGGTGTGCCGGGTGATGAGCAGATCGTGCGCGACGGCATCGCTTATTTCGAGCGGACGTATGACCGCTCGATCGGTGGATGGGAGAGCGTCGATTCCCGGAGTAACGATTATCCACGTGCCGCGTGGTGGAACTACCAGCCCGTGGAAGGTCAGCTTGAGCCGATAGCACGGGCAAATCCCGGTCCCGAAATCATCGGGTATCTGCACCTGTACCCGGACCATGCCGGTGCGGATTTCGTGACCCGTGTCACTACTGAAATCCTGACTACATTCGACGAGCTTCCCGATGACATGGAGTTCCACGCGATGATGTGTTTCATGCGACTGGCCGAGATGGCACCCAGCCCGGTCACCGAGCGCTTACTGCCGAAACTGCGTCGCGGGGTTCACATGGTAACCGGCGGCAATCCTGGTGACTGGCGTGCCTATGGTGGACGTCCCCTGGGATTTGCACCAAAGCCCGACAGCCTGCTGGCCGACGAA
>JASLNQ010000369.1 GCA_030745955.1 Dehalococcoidia bacterium
TCACCGGCACGACCGCCGCTGAGCCGGAAACAACGCGACCTGCGCCGGCCTCACCCACCAGCCCGGCCGATCGGGCGAGTACCGCGGGGCCGGTCATCGCCATGACCGCTACCTCAACCCCGGCACCGATTTCGAGTCCTTCTTCGACCCGCCGGCCAGAGCCGACTATTTCGTCCCCGGCCCCAACCCCGACCGCTCCCCCACCCGAGGTCACCGACACACCAATGCCAGCTGGCTCGTCAGGCGGTGGCTCGGCTTCCGGTGTAAGCCCGACACCGACCTCAGCGCCAACACCGATCCCTACCGCAACAACCGTTTTCGTCCCAATCCCCCCGGAGCCCGACATTCCGGTCCCGCCCGATCGCGATCTGCAGGAACTGGGCAGGCGGCTGGTTGACGGCTACAGCGAGCCACAGACCCTGGTGGTTTCCGAGCCGTTTACCGTCGGGCAGGTAGTAGATTTCTGGGTTTCGCGGGACAACGGGAGCGTGCTCATCAGTGGAGAAGTGGCACACGTATCGGAGCACGCCTACTGGATATTTGAGAACAGGTTTGTTCCCGATCCATCGGACATTCAGCAGGCGGCCGACGACTTCGAGGAAACCGTATGGCCGGTCGTGACGGAGGTGTTCGGAGAACCGCTGACGCCCGGAATCGACGGGGACGACCGGATTGTCGTGTACCACAGCATCCTGCGGACGGGTGTTGCCGGTTACTTCTCGGCTGCAGATTCCTACCCGCGCGAGATCCTCCCCTTCTCGAACCAGCGTGAGGCGCTCTACATGTCGGCCGACCGTGTTGAGCTGACCGGGCCCGAGTACCTCAGCGTGATCGCCCACGAGCTGCAGCACGCGTCCCACTTCGCCGTCGACACAGGCGAGGATTCATGGATTAACGAGGGCCTTTCGGAGGTCGCTGCCGAAATCGCCGGGTTCACCCGGTCGGCGGTATCGGCGTTTGTGCGGGCACCGTCGACATCGCTTACGGCATGGGCGCAGGACATCACGGCCTCGGCGGCGAACTACGGTGCGGCAAACCTCTTTTTCGACTTCCTTTCCACCCACTACGGCGGTAACGCGATACTCAGCGCGGTGGCGCGGAACCAGGAAGACGGCATCGCTTCGATCGATAGTGCGCTTGCCGAGCAGGGGTTCGAGGTTGGTGCCGACGATGTTTTTGCTGACTGGCTCGTTGCGAACTACCTGAGTACGGAGGAGGGTCGGTACGGCTACGACCAGCGTGCGGTGCCGCCGGTCAAGAACATCTACAAGCGTGCGCCCGACTCGATGAACGGCAGCGTGAAGGGCTACGGGGCCGACTACTACGTCACCTCGACCGGTTCGGGGCAAATGACGATCGAGTTCCAGGGTGAGCCGGAAACGTCGTTGCTGACTGCGGCTCCCCACTCAGGCGAGACGTGCTGGTGGTCGAACCGCGGGGACTCTATCGACTCGACCCTGACGCGGAGTATCGACCTGGGCGGGGTCGATGCAGCAACCCTGGAGTACTGGGTTTTCTACGATATCGAGGAGTCCTGGGACTACGCCTACGTGATGGTCTCGGCCGACGATAGCGGTACGTGGGACATTCTCGACACCAGGCGGTCCAGCAGTTTCGATCCGAACGGGAACGCCTATGGACCGGGCCTGACCGGTCAGAGTGCAGGGTGGGTGCCCGACTCGGTCGACCTTTCGGAATATGCCGGCCGGCAGATATTGCTACGGCTTGAGTACATCACGGACGACGCGGTCTTCACGAAGGGGGCCTGCTTCGACGATTTCGAGATCCCCGAGATCGGCTGGAGCGATGATACTTCGGACACGGGTGGCTGGGTCGCCGCCGGGTTCGGCCTGGTCGAGGAGACGGTGCCGACTCAGTACCTGTTGCAGGTGATCCACGAAAAGAATGTGGGCGATCCGGTCGTGTACCGGGTGCCGGTCGACGCGTTTGGTACGGGCAGGCTCGTCGTTGAGGGCATCGGTGATGACGACCTGATTGTTGCGGTGGTGAGCGCGCTGACTCGACACTCAACCACTCCGACGGAATACACTCTGGGCATCAATCCCTAGGCCCTGGCTCCAAATTGTGGCTCCGGACCGCGGGATTTGAACTGCGACAGTTGTCCTGCCATTCAATCAGTCAGACCGGAGCGATTACGATTAGCAAGCTATTCAGTCCCCTCAAGATCCGTGGCGAGACGCTACCGAACCGCGTCGCCTACTCCCCGATGTGCCAGTACTCGTGCGATACCGATGGGGTGGTGAACAGCTGGCACATGGTCCACCTGGGTTCGAAGGCAACGGGTGGCACCGGCCTTGTGATGGCGGAGGCCACGGCGGTGCGGCCCGACGGCAGAATTTCACCGGGCGACCAGGGTTTGTGGTCGGACGCCCAGGTCGATGCGCTGCGCCCGGTGACGGCGTTCATATCGAGCCAGGGGTCGGTGCCGGCGGTCCAGATCGCGCATGCGGGCCGCAAGGGTTC
>JASLNQ010000036.1 GCA_030745955.1 Dehalococcoidia bacterium
TCTGCATTCTCGGGCGCAGCATGGTGAACAACACGAAGATCGCCCGCGAGCTGGGTCACCTCGATATTTCAGGCGACCTGATGGTCACCGCGGCCCAGGCCAACAGCCTGCCCGACGACAGGGTGGTGATCCTGACGACAGGGAGCCAGGGCGAGCCGCAATCGGGTGTCGTCAGGATGTCGCGCAATGAGCACCGCGACATCACGATTCGGGACGGCGACACCGTGATCATGTCGGCCAGCACCATTCCGGGCAACGAAGTACCGGTCAACGAATCGATCGACGATATCGTTCGACTCGGTGCGAAGGTGATCACCAACAAGGAGCAGCGAACGCACGTACCCGGTCATGCCCGAAAAGAAGAGCTGCGGATGCTGTTGAACGCCACGCGGCCGAGGTACTTTGTGCCGATCCACGGCGAGTACCGGATGCTGAAGGCACACGCCGACCTGGCGGCTGCCACCGGTGTCGAGAAAGAGAACGTGTTCCTGCTGACCGATGGCGACGTGCTGGAGCTTGACCGGGAGTCAGGCGAGGTGGTCGACCGCATCGAGGCGGGTCACATATTCGTTCACGGGCTCGGCATGTGGGACGAGTCGGGGAACGTTGTGGTCGAGCGCCGCTCGCTCTCGCACAACGGCGTCGTGACCGTGGCGTTTTCTCGAAACGCGGTCGACGGTTCGCTCGTGGGCAAGCCAAAAATCGTCTCAGCCGGTTTCGTTCATACAGAGGACGCAGCCAACCTGTTACGCGAGACTGAGGACGTGTTGTTGCCCGTCCTTGACCAGACTTTGGAAAAGCCAATAGAGTGGGGCGAGATCGAAGTCATCGTCCGCACGACGGTCGGCAGCTTCCTCGGGCGTCGCACCAAGCGGCGGCCACTAATAATCACAAGCGCCATTGACATCTAAAGCCAGGCCGAAACAGGCAATTCTCAAGAAGACAGGCCGGACCGTTGGTTCGGGTTTGCTGGGTGCCGGTCGGCTTATCGCTGCGGCACCGTTGCAACTGTGGTTCGTTGTCGCGGTAGTGGTGATTGCGGGCCTGATCTACTTTGTGTTCCGTGATGACGTTGGGGAGTTGCTCGGCTGGTCGGTGGTCCCGTTTGGCCTGTGGCTGGTCCCGGTGCTGTACTTCGTTCTGTTCAAACGCAATGTGCTGGGTGATCGGTGGCGCTGGATCGTATCGTCGCTCGCGCTCGGACTTGCGGTATCGGGCGGGTTGGGGATTTTCTACGCGCCGTTGGCTTCGTTCGCCGGAGAGACGTACGGCGGTGACGTTGGTGTGGCGATATCGCGCCAGCCAGTCGAATGGGACAGGTTCGACATCTCGATGGCGAAGTACTTGATCGCCTGGGGACGGGTTGTTGCGCTGGGGATCGTTGCGTTCATTGTCATATCACCGAGCGGATCGAAACGGGCAGGCTCCGAGCTGTGGCGAGCGGTCGTTGGCACGTATGCGTTGATCGCCATCGGTATTCAGACGTCCTACCGCAAGTTTGAAAATTGGCGGGCTAAACGCGCAGAGCTCAAGGTAATACATGATGCTGACGATGCGGAGTTCTATGCCGATCAGGCAGCTCGTCAACAGGGAACCGAAGCGGGCGTTGCGGACCCATCGGCGCCGGAGCAGCCCCAGGCCACAAACGGCATGGCCGCGACGGTGATACCCGGCGAGGAAGACTCGGAACTATCTAAATTCGTCGAACGGTCGCCCGAAGACCCGGCGGGCCCTATCACGATCGCCTACCCGACTCCCGACGAGGTAGAGGCCGCCGAGGAGGCCGGCCTGACCATTGCCGACTACTCGGCGGCGCAGCGCTTCCCGTGGCACCTGCCCAACTACGAAATGCTTGCGATCGCCGTGCCGGGCGGTATCGCGCAGGAAGAGATCGACCGCACCAGTGGCAATATCGTCGAATCCCTGGGGCAGTTCGGAATAGAAGTAAGTGTCAACCAGGTACGGCAGGGGCCGACGGTAACCATGTACGGCTTGAGCCCGGGGTGGAAGGGCCGGTCGGAGGAGGAGACCACCGGCGGCCAGCGAGTCCGAGTGGACACGATTCTCAACCGCGAGAAGGACATTGCGCTGGCGCTGGCGTCACCGAGCCTCCGCTTTGAAGCGCCCGTGCCCGGTGAATCGGTGGTCGGGATCGAGGTGCCGAACACCAACCCGACGCAGGTGACGTTGCGGTCGGTCATGGATTCGCCGGAATGGGGCCAGTTCAGTGAAGGTTCCGCCCTGCCCGTACCACTCGGCCTTGGCAGCGGGGGCGAGCCTGTGATGGCCGACATTTCACGCATGCCGCACACGCTGGTGGCCGGATCGACAGGCTCCGGCAAGAGCGTCTGCATCAACGCGATCATCACCGGTCTCATCATGACGAAGACACCCCTTGAAGTCCGGTTGGTGATGATTGACCCGAAACGGGTCGAGCTGACGCCGTACCAGGGCATACCGCACCTCTACACCGACGTTGTGGTCGAGGCCGACCGGGCTGTGATCGTGCTGAAGTCGCTGGTTGACGAGATGATGGGCCGCTTCCGCCAGCTCGAGAAGGCCGGGGTGAAGAACATCTCGGCCTACAACGAGAAGGTCAAGGAGAAGATGCCGTATCTCGTCATCCTGGTGGACGAGCTGGCGGACCTGATGCTGACGGGCGCAGGCGAGGTGGAGCGATTGCTGGTACGGCTCGCCCAGCTGGGCCGGGCGACGGGATTGCACCTGGTGGTTGCGACACAGCGGCCGTCGGTGGACGTTGTGACCGGGTTGATTAAGGCGAACTTCCCGAGCCGTATTTCGTTTGCCGTCATGTCGCAGATCGACTCGCGGACGATCCTCGATTCACCCGGCGCCGAGAAGCTGCTCGGTCGGGGTGACATGCTGTACATGCCGATCGACAAGCCCAAGCCGTCGCGGGTGCAGGGCGCTTTCCTCAACGACGATGAGATCGAGGGAGTGGTGACGGCCTGGCAGAACGCCGGCGGTCCGCCGTTGCCCGAACTGCACGTGACGTTCGATGAGGCCGGTAGCGAGGACGGCCTGTCGTCGAGTTCCGGCACTGATTCACTTTTCGACCAGGCGGTGGACCTCACGCGGTCGCAGAAGACGCTGTCGGTGTCGCTGCTGCAACGGCGATTGCGGATCGGCTATCCGAGGGCTGCGAGGCTGATGGATGAGCTGGAGGACGAGGGAATCGTAGGCGCCGGTGAGCCCGGGAAGCCGCGGCCTGTCCTTTAGGCGGTGTTTTTCAGGTTGGGCGTCTAACGGGCTTAGAATGAATATCAGCCGGTCGTAGCGCCGTATGTACGTGTTACTCAAAGATATTTCGGCCAGGTCCGGACAGGAATCGAGCCCACCGCCGTGGCAGACATAACCCCACTGTTTCCCGAAGACCAGTCGTCGACCGACGACCGGCCGAAGGAGCTTGCGCCTGTCAACCTCGAGGACCCGCGGCAGGCCTGCCTCGCCTGTGGTGTCGACCTTTCTGGTTCGACCGTCTACCGGCGCCTGCGGGTGTGCCCGACCTGCGGGTATCACTACACGATTTCGGCGCGCCGCCGGATCGCTGCAATAGCCGACGAGGGCAGTTTCAAGGAAACGAGTAAGTGGATCCAGTCGCTCGATCCGCTCGAGTTTTCTCCCCGGATCTCGTACCGCGTTCGACTGTTGCAGGACCAGACCCGGACGGGCCTGTCGGAGGCGGCGGTCACCGGGACGTGCTCGATCGGGGGCACCTCGGTGGTGATCGTGGTACTCGATTCGAGCTTTCTCGGCGGCTCGATGGGTGTCGTCGTGGGCGAGAAGGTCACCCTTGCGCTCGAGCTGGCCGCCCGCAAAAAGGTGCCGTGCGTTGCGATGGTCACATCTGGCGGCGCCCGCATCCAGGAGGGTGTGCTCTCGCTGATGCAAATGGCGAAGACCACGCTTGCTGCGCGTGCCCTGCGCGACCGGGGGCAGGCGTTCATCGTGGTGCTGAGCAACCCCTCGACGGGGCAGGTGCTCGGCAGTTTCGCATCGATGGGCGACATCATATTTTCCGAGCCCGGGGCGCATATCGGGTTCGCACCGCTCGGCGACCTGCGCGAGATCGACGGGAAAAAGGTCGATACCGAGCACACGGCCGAGGCGTACCTTGAGCGGGGGCACGTCGACGCGATTGTCGACCGCCAGGGCCTGAAGCATGAGATCGCTTCCGTGCTCGACCTGATTTCACCCGAATTCCACCTGACATCGTCCCGCCGCGCCCGCTCGGACAATCCTCCGATACGGCCGCGTGAAGCATGGGAGATGGTCAAGCTGGCCCGGCGTCCCGACAGGCCGCGAGCGCGGTTTTACATCGACAACGTTTTTGCTAACTTTTTCGAGCTTCACGGCGACCGTGTGTATACAGACGATCCTTCGGTGATCATCGGGCTGGCGCGTCTTGGCGGTCAGAGCGTGATGATAATTGCGCAGCAAAAATCCTCGTCGCCGGTCGAACCGGACGGAAATTCAACGCCCCGCCCCGGCGAGATTACGCCGGGTGGGTTCCGCAAGGCACGGCGTGGCGTGATCCTGGCCGAAACGTTCAACGTGCCGGTCATCACGATCGTCGATTCACCGGGACCCAGGCTGGGGATCGATATGGAGCAGCGGGGGTTGGCGAGCGCCATTGCCAGGATGATCGACCAGATGGGGCGGGCGACCATCCCGACGCTGTCGGTGCTCATCGGCGAGGGTGGTTCCGAGGCGGCGCTGGCCTTTGGTCTCGCAGACCGCGTGTTCATGCTGGAGAACGCCATCTACACACCGATCGCGCCCGAGCGCGGGGCGCAGGCCGAGATGAGCGATCCCGGCAGGGCCTCGGACGTCGCACGGGCGCTCAAGCTGACATCGGTCGACTGTGTCGATATGGAGATCGTCGACGGAGTTGTGCCAGAGCCCGAGCAGGGTGCGCACGCCTCGCCGGACGAAGCGGCGAGACTGCTCAAGCGCACGCTGATGCGGGAGCTCTCGAACCTCACGCGGACGAGTGCGAATACGCTGGTCCGGCGTCGTCAGAAGAAGTTCCGCAAAGTCGGAGAGTACGGGAGCCGGTTCCGGCTGGTGCTGCGGCGTGAGACGAGGGCGTGGCAGGCAGGCCTGGCGGCCGGCGTGCGGGCGTTCCGCCAGGCCGGCGAGAGCGACGACGGTGTTCCGCAGTTCGTGGACGACGAAGAAGAGATTCTTGTCGACGCCGACACCGAGTTCGACCCGGATGCCGGAGTGGACGCTGATGCCGGCGGGGACACCGACGCTGGCTCAACCCGGGGGTGATTACACTCTGGGAAGTATGACGCACACCGTTGTGCCGGTCCCATGCTGTGGCGTTCGCTTTAGCGGTCCAGCACGTAGCGTTCGATTGCGGTGACCGCTCCGTCGTGACCGATATCGGGGACGACACCGGCCGCACGGTCGAGTAACTCGGGTGGAGCGCCCTCCATCGCGATGGGGATCCCGGCGACCTCGAACATCGGGATGTCGTTCCAGCCATCGCCGATCACCATCAGGTCGGCGAGGTCGACACCGACGTGTTTTGCGAAGTCGCGTGCTCCGGTCCCCTTGTCGACGCCGCCGCTGGTGCAATCGACGTACCAGTCGCCCTTGTTGTCGACCGTTGCATATGCGGTTGTGGTCTTCGAGGTCAGGCGGTCGGCCCAATCGCGGGCTTCGGTCTCGGTGGCGAATTGGGCCATCACGATGGATATCGTCCAGTCTGCAATTTCGCCGGAGTCCGCGATGAACCGCCCGGCGTCGCAGGCAAGTACCCGTATTGCCACCTCCTCCAGCGTCTTTATGGTGCTCTCGGCCTCGGCACGACCAAGAATGTGCCGGTGAATCGCGCGACCGGTGAGCGGGTCGATCAGGGTCGCACCGTTGTCGGAAACCTGTGGCGTCGTCAGCCCGAACATGCGGGCGAAGTGGCAGACATCGTCCTGCACCCTGCCCGATGCGACCGCGACAGGGATGAGCCGGGAAGCCCGGGCGATGGCCTCGATCACGGGCGCAGTTGGCAGGTCGTCGGCCGGGAGTACCGTGCCGTCGAGGTCAAGGAGCAGCGCTTTTGGCGTGCGGGTCATTGCCGGGGGCGTGCCTTTTGCCGGTTTTGCTTGCGGGGGTGACGCGACACCGCCCCGGGTCCCTCCACAGGGGTCGGGGCGAGGACGGGACAGCGGGCGAGTACGGACTGCATCACACGCTCAGTCGAGTACCTCCACCGGGTTCTCAAGCGTTCCGCCGCTGAGGGCGCGCCGGGCGTTTTCGAACGAGAAGACAATCGCACGGTCGACACGTTCCTGCGACGAGCCGGCCAGGTGGGGTGTCACAACAACGTTGTCCAGATCAAGGAGCGGTGAATCGAGCGGTGTCGGTTCGATCTCCGTCACGTCCAGCCCGGCGCCGAGGATCTCTCCGGCATTCAGGGCGTCGATAAGGGCCGCCTCATCGTGCACCGGGCCGCGGCATGTGTTGACGAAGATCGCATCGGGCTTCATCGCTGCGAACTCCCTGCGCCCGAGCAGGCCCGTTGTCGAGGACGAGAGTGGGACGTGGACCGTTACGATGTCTGAACGGTCGAGCAGTTCGTCCATCGATACCCTGGTCACCTGCAGCTCGCGCTCGTACTCAGGTGAGAACTCCCTGATGTCGTTGTACAGCGTGGTGGTCTGGAAGCCCTGCAGCATCCGTGCTACGCGGTTCCCGATGTTGCCGATCCCGATGATTCCGACGGTGCGTCCCGAGATTTCGTAAACCTTGCCGAATTCGCCCGACTTCGCCGGCTGTTGCCATGTTCCGGCCTTTACGCCGTCGACACCCTGCGGCAGGCGCTTGTAGACCATCATCATCATGCCGATGGCGTGTTCGGCGACCGAGCGGGCGATGGCGGGGGAATTGTTGCAGACCTCGATACCCATCTCGCGGATGGTCGGGACATCGAGCCGGTCGAAGCCCGCGCTCATCACCTGCAGTAGCTTCATCTTCGGCATTTTGGCGAGCATTTCGTTGGTGATCGAGAGACCGTTGGTGATCACCGCCACCGCATCGGCCAGGGCGACGGTCTGGTCTTCCTGCGGATCATCGGGGCTGACGACGCCCCAGTCGAGATCGGAAGGCCCAAGTTCGAGTGCGCGTACCGTCCTTGCACCATCGTGCTCACCGTAATAGATGACGCTGTGCCCCATTGCGTTCCCCCGCTTTCAACCACTGGCCCAATCCCAGCCCTGTCAGTAGGAAGTGTTGTGGCTTGGTATGTCTGTTCCGGGCGCTCTGCCGGTGTCCGGCATGCGCCGGGGGTAGTTTACTCCGGGGTGGAGCCCTGTGTCGCCTCATCGATCAGCTGGTAGACCAGATCGCGGGGTGTCAATTTCACGATCCTCGGAATCGGCCTGTCGGCGACTATTCGGCAGGCGTGGGGTTTGACGATTTCGTTCAGGGTTCTACAATTGGGCCACATATTCGTGGGGAGCTCGGGTAAACCGGGCTGAGAGGGTGGCAAACGAAATCACCACCGACCCTTACACCTGATCCGGGTAATGCCGGCGTAGGAAGCAGTGCAGACCGCCTCCCACCCGCCACCGGGGCGCAGGCGGTTTTTTTGTGCCATGAGCACAGGCAGGATACGGAGCAGGTTCGAAATGGGCGACCAACTTACGATTGCAGGCAAGACGTTCGATTCACGCCTTATGACGGGAACCGGCAAGCACCGGTCTGTCGGCGACCTAATGGCTTCCGTCGAAAAGTCGGGAACGGAGATCATTACCGTTGCGATACGGCGGTTGAACCTCGACGACCCGAACGAGAAGACCCTCCTCGACCACCTGGACTGGGGCAGGTACCAGATACTGCCGAACACGGCCGGGTCGAAAACCGCCGCCGAGGCCGTCTTCACTGCGCAGCTGGCGCGCGAGGTGACAGGGTCGAACTGGATCAAGATCGAGGTGATCCCGGACCCAAAATACCTCCTGCCCGATCCCATCGGCACCCTTGAGGCGGCCGAGGAGCTGGTCAGGGACGGTTTTGTCTGCCTGCCCTACATCGGGGCCGACCCGGTGCTGGCGAAACGGCTTGAAGACGCCGGTTGCGCAACGGTCATGCCACTCGGTTCACCGATCGGGTCGGGCCGGGGTGTGCTGACCGCGGAAGAGATTTCGATCATCATCGAGCAGTCCAGCGTCCCGGTTGTGGTCGATGCCGGTCTCGGGGTGCCCTCGGAGGCGTCGACCGTGATGGAAATGGGCGCCGATGCTGTGCTTGTGAACACGGCGATCGCGCAGGCCTCGGACCCGGGGCTGATGGGCGAGGCGTTCAGGCTGGGAGTCGAGGCGGGGCGGAAGGCGTATCTCGCCGGTCGGATCCCGGTGGTCGACCAGGCCGCGGCAAGCAGTCCTACCGAAGGCGTGCCGGTCGCATCTGCACCGGGCAGGTGACCGACCTGCTGCATGCCCGGACGCTAGCGCTTGTCACCGATCCCGAGCTGGTTCCCGGCATGGACGACCTGGCCGGACGCGTTATGGCGGCGGTACGCGGCGGGGTCGACCTGGTCCAGGTCAGGGCCAGGACGCTGGGTGCAGAAAAACGCGAAGAACTGGCGACGTTGCTGGTCGGTGCGGTTGGCAATAGCGCCCGCGTTGTTGTCAATGGCGACCCCGCGCTGGCGAAATCGGCCGGCGCAGACGGGGTCCACCTGCCGGAGAGCGGTGAGTGGGCTTCCATCTCAGCGGCGAGGTCGTTGCTGGGTCCGACTGCGCTTGTCGGCAAGTCGGTTCATTCCGTGAGTGCCGCAGTGCAGGCCGAAGCCGAGGGTGCCGACTACATATTTTTCGGTACCGTTTTTCCTTCGCGATCTCATCCGGGCGGGCCGACCAGTGGCACCGCGGGGGTCGCCGGGGCAGTGGACGCTGTTTCGATTCCGGTGATCGGAATCGGTGGGATCACGGCGCAAAACTGCGGAAGCGTGATTACGGCCGGTGCGGCCGGTGTGGCGGTGATCAGCGCGATAATCGGCAGGTACGACTCGTACAGGGCGGCCCGTATGTTGAGGCGGGCGATGGCGGGTGGTGAATCGCACCCCGGCGGCGCCGGTACCGGGGGTGCAGGGGGTGCTGCAGGTAGATGATCGAAATCACCGTAAACGGAAATACGTCCGAGCTGGACGGGCCGATGAGCATAACCGCGTTCCTCGAAACGAAGGGGTTCGGCGGCCGCTCGGTGGCGGTTGCGATCAACTCGGTTGTCGTTCGCCGCACCGAATTCGACGGCACGACGATCAACGCCGGGGATGTCGTCGAGATAGTCCGCCCCGTCGGTGGCGGCCTTTAGGCGACGAAAAATCACCACGACACAAACTGCCGCAACCTCCGGACCTGAAGATTCGGGCGTATCAATTGCCCCACGCCCCACGCGGTCGGCCCAGGTCGCGGCGATAGTCGTTGGCGGCGGGGCGCTTTTTCTTGCAGCCCTTGATTTTTCGATCAATGTGAACCTGCCCCGGTTCAGGGCCGATCTCGGCGAGACGCTTGTCAGCGTCCAGTTGATCATCATCATTTACCACGGTGCGCGCAGCGGTGCGGGCTTTATCGCGGGTGGCGTCGCAGACCGCTTTGGTACCAGGTGGCCGCTGGCGGTCGGCATCGTGCTGTATACGGTCGCCGTGGGCTTCATCGCGATGCAGCACTCGCTGGCGCCGATCGTGGCGCTGCGCATCCCGCAGGGGATCGGAGTCGCAATTCTTTTCACGCTCGGTCCTGCGCTGGTGGCGAGGGCGTTCGGCCCAACCCGGCGCGGGGCAGCCCTTGGCGTCACGCTGGCGGCGATGGGGGCCGGTACGTTCGCCGGGACGCTGGGCGGTGGGCTGCTGGGTCAGCAGTTGGAGTGGGCGGCGATCTTCTGGGCGCGGATTCCGATCGGGGTGGCCCTGTTTGCGACCGTGGTCTTCTGGCTCAGCGGCAGTCTTGCGAGCGGGGCTCCCGGCAGGACCGGGGACCGGGGGCGTTTCGACCTGCCGGGGTCGACCGTGCTGTTCGCGACGCTATTCATTCTCATACTGGCGCTGTCGTACGCCCGCGTCGACGGCTGGCTGGCCGGGCTTCCCCTGCTGCTCTTTGCGGCTACGGCGGTCCTTGGGTTGGTGTTCGTTCGGGGTAAGAGGAGCGGAAGATTCACAATTCTTCCGGCGGGCCTTTTGGGGTTTGCGGGGTTCAGGGCCGGGGCGATTTCGAACGTGCTCCTCATGGTCGCCTCGTTCGTTATGTGGTTTCTGTTCCCGTTCTACGTTGCCGATGTGATGGGGCGCAGCGGACTGACACTGGGAGTGCTCCTGGCGCTGATGGCGGCGGCGAATTTCACCGGGTCGGCGCTGGCCGGGTGGCTGGCCGATCGCATCGGCGACCGGCGGGTGACGTTCCTGGGTTCGACTGTGACCGCGATCGGGCTGGTGCTTGCAGGGACCGCAGGCGGCGCTCCTACGATGGCGGCCGTCGTGTTTTCCACGGTAGTCGTCGGTTTCGGTTTCGGGGTCCACCAGGCGGCGGTGTATGCCCTGACCCTGCGGGGGGCACCGAGTGAGCACGCTGGCGCGGCTTCGGCAGCGCTCTCGGTATCGCAGACGATCGGCACGGTGCTTTCGATTGCGCTGATGACCTCGCTGGTCAGCTGGCAGCAATCCACGCACGGCGCATCGTTCGTAGATGCTTACGGGTTCTCGTACATTGCGGCTGCGGGGATCGCTGTTCTTTCGGGGCTGGTGGTTTTCAAAAACACCGGAAAACGGTCCTGATTCAGCCGGAAACACCCAATTATCGGGCGAACCGAACTAACTTGAATTCCATCGGGGGAAGCTGCATGTTATCCTTCCGCCACAATGAAGTTAGCGGTTCATCACTTCGTCGCTTGAAATGGCGGTTTTTGAACTGAAAAACCCTTACCCGGCGCGGGCATTCGCGCTTCGTTTACGGGGGACCTAAATGTCGATCCG
This sequence comes from Dehalococcoidia bacterium, assembly GCA_030745955.1. The sequence goes on from JASLNQ010000036.1 coordinate 10,994, forward strand.
GAGTCGCGTCGTTCTCATACTCAGTGGCGCATTGATTTTGACCATTGTCCTGTCTGCCTGTAGCAGTGGGCCGTTGACGACTGAAATCGTTCAGACGCAGCGGGCGCAGAACAAGATAGACAACGCCACGGCCACAGCGGTGGTTGTTCTTGCGGCGGGCGGCAATCCGGACGAGGTCGAGGTTGAGATCGGGACCGGAAGTGCGGCCGAGGCCCACAACATTTCAGCCAATGCGACTGCCACCGCACTGGCCGAGTCGGGGATCATTGCAGAAGGCTCCGGCTCCTCAGAGAGGGAACAGGGCGCGGCGTTCGAGGTTGAGGTGCCAGACGGCCCTGCCGAGAGCGGCGTGATCGTTGTCGACATCCCGATACGGGGTGCAGAAGGTATGGTGTTCGATCCAGCCACCGTGAAAATCACCGTCGGTTCGACGGTAAAGTGGACCAACGCCCGTCGGTCGGCAAGCAGTTCGACCGCGCACCCCGGGCAGGACGACTACTGGAACTCGGATGCCCTTTCCAAGGGGACCTTCGACAAGGAGCCAGCGAGCTTCGAGTACACGTTCAACATTCCCGGTTGCTTCACTTACCTGTCGGAGTTCTCGGGCGATACGGCAACGGGCGCGGTCTGTGTGGTTGAGTAGCCGGATATATCGGGCAGGATACTAACGGTCAGGGCCGCTCGGTTTGAGCGGCCCTTTCGCGTTGGGGGCGCTGTGGGTGAGTTTGGCATGGAGCGGTGGGGCCGGCAGGTTGGAGCGTTGAACGTTGGTTGAATCGAAGGACGGAGCCTTGTCGATTTCGGGTCAGGCTCGATCCGGGGTAGCCCCGTATGATCATCGCAGTCCCACTTTTGCTGAGGTCGGCCCTTCGGAGACTCTTCCGGCGTACTCTTCGCTTATGTAGAGAGTTGACTCGGTTGCGAGAAGACCGGTTGGTGAAACAACATTATTGACAAATACCGTTAGCTCACTCCCATTCCATCTGAGGATTCGTCCGGGATTGGATGCGGCATTTTCGCTAAAATCTCCTCCCTCGAGAACTGACTTCGTATCTGATGAGAATTCCGCTATGTAGAGCGTGCCGTCGGCGCCAAATGTAATGTCGGTGACAGCGGTTAGTCCGGTGACAAACGGCTCAACTTCGCCCTCGTCCATCGCATCTCCATCACCGTTTAGGTCTTCCACTCTCCAGACAACAGCCTGTCCGGGAGGATATGGAAAGCCTGTCAGCGAACCGACGTAGACGGCACCATCAGGGCCACGCGCTATCCCCGTTGGCACCATCTCAACTGGCACCTCGTGATCCGGAACGGCAAAGTTCTGGAACACCACATAGTCATGAATATTGCCGTCCATGTCGACTGCGAGCAGGGAGTTTCCGCCGGAGTCCGACACAATCCACCCATCGACTTCAGGCGCGTTGACAATGTCATAAGGGTTGGAGAATCGGTTTTCAGTCGGAGAAAAAGCATCGGTCACCGGCGTCACAGCCTCGTATCCGTTTTCACCTGTGATGCGGTTTAGACGCGCTGACTGGTTGCCGATAATCTCGCCCACGATGAAGAACACCTCCCCGTTGAGAAGGCTGATCGCTGATGGACCGGCTCGGTATGCCCCAGCGGGACCTGTACTGAGCGAGTGTGGCAGGCGTTTGGTAGTGAGAGAACGGACATCGCCGTCACCTGTGACTTTGAGTAACCGACCGCCACCAGTTTCTGCGATCAGCAGGTTCCCGTCCTGGTCAAGAGCGAGTCCGCGTGGCGAAGTAAGTCCTTCAACCACAACTTCAACCACAATCCCATCATCGTCGGCTGACTCGCTAGCGCACGCCACCGAAGCAGCGATTATGAGGAGAGGAGCGATGATCGCTATTCGGCACCCCGATAGATGAAGGTTCCGTGCGACTAACTTTAGATATGGATTCATGGTTATTGACATACAAGTACTTCTGCCGGGCGAGCTGAGCGTAAGGGTCGCATTCGGTGGAACGCTTGTTGTAATTCCATTCGGCATGACTGCTCATGGAGTTCCACCAAGCTGGGATCACTGTATGCCGATACTTTGACTTTGAATAGTCAACGGATAGTCGGTACATAGTGGGTCAAGGCATCTTCCGATCCCACCTCGTGTGCGTAAAGTCGCGTCATCTCTAACGTTGAGTGACCGAGAAGAGATTGGACATGGAATAGATTCATTCCGTTTCTGATCGCTTCACAAGCGAACAATCTTCGGAACGAGTGGGCATTGCACCTAATACCTGCTTTATTGCCTAGTGCAACCAGAAGTGATGAAACTCCGGCAACGGATAGTCCGAAATGCGTCCCATTTTTGCTGACGTCCGACACCATTTTGCGAATAGACCATCTTCCTGGCGTTACGGTG
>JASLNQ010000370.1 GCA_030745955.1 Dehalococcoidia bacterium
GTTCGGTTACGACCCCAAACGACCGATCCTGCGGGATATCAGCTTTGTGGCCGAGCCGGGACAGACCATCGCGCTTGTCGGGCCTACCGGGTCGGGCAAAACCTCGATCACCGCGTTGGCCCACCGCTTTTACGATGTCCAGGAAGGATCGATTACGATCGACGGTCATGACATCCGAGACGTCACGCAGATGTCTATTGGCGGAGTGATGGGGATGGTGCTGCAAGAGCCGTTCCTGTTTTCCCAGCCGGTCCTCGAAAACGTGCGGTACAACACGCTGGATGCCACACGCGAGGACGTTGTGACGGCCTGCAAGGTGATTGGCGCTCACGATTTCGTGATGCAGCTCGAAAATGGCTACGACACGACGCTCGAGCAGCGCGGCTCAAACCTGTCAGTCGGGCAGCGGCAACTGCTGAGTTTCGCCCGGGCCCTGGTCGCAAACCCTCGAATTCTCGTGCTTGACGAAGCGACGGCAAATATCGATAGCTACACTGAACGGATCATCCAGGACGCCCTCCGGAAGCTGCTCAAGGGCCGCACTGCGCTGGTTATCGCCCACCGACTCTCGACCATCAGGAACGCCAACCGGATTATCGTGGTCAGAGACGGTGAAATCGTCGAGGATGGAGCACACGCCGAACTGGTCGCATCGAATGGGCTGTATGCCCAACTGTGGAAGACGAACTACACCTCGTTCGACGACATAGCTGGCAACGCCGACGACCTCACCGGCATCCCCGCTACGAGCACCTGAGAGTTATCTCTGGCCGTATCAATGTCCCCTCTCCCTGCGAGAGAGAAGGTTAGGGTGGGTGAAACCTGAAGACGCGTTGACTGGCCGTCCGTGAATACCAGTCTTGACCGCTTCGACGCATCCCAACCCAAAATTGCCATCGTGAGGCACTCGAACGACGGCAGGCCCCAATCCCCTAGCTCCCCACCACCAGCGGCATGAGCAACCGCGACGGCAACTCCGAGTCGTGGAACACTGTCTGCCTCGCCACCCGGAGCTCCGTATCCGTCCAGAAATCCCGTCCAGTGTTGTGATTGCGATCGAAATTCGGAAAATCCGAACTCGATACATCGAGACGGAGCCGCTGTCCTGGCTGAATCTCGATCCCGACCGGGTTCAGCTTGATCGTATATTTCGTCGGCACACCCGGCTCGAGCAGCACCTCCCGGTCAAACCCGCTGCGGTACCTGGCCCGCACTATCCCATACGTCAGGTTCACAGCCAGGCCGTCTTCATTTACCAGCACCAGCTTCGCCGTCCAGTCGGTATCAGGCCCGTCCGTGGCGGCCCAGAGCTCGAGCTCGACCGGCCCGACGAACCGGGTAGGCGACTCGAACACGGCGGTTTGATACACCAGCATGTCCTGGCGCCCGTCCAGCGGTCGCTGGTCCCTGGGCATCGGCTGCGCGTCGATGTCCATAACACTCATCACCGGGTCCTTGGGGTCGTACGAATACTGGTCGGGCTGCTCTGACGCAGGTCGGTCGTGCGAAAGCGAACCATCTCCCGAAGGCGTGTTCGCACTGCCCGCGCTGTGCAAATAGAACGGGACCGTCTCGGCACGCTGCAAGGGCCACTCGTCTTCGAACACCCATTCGTTTGCCCCGAGAATGAACAGTTTTACCCCGGGCTCCGATCCGATGCCGTCGTCAATCCCCTTGAACTGGTAGTCGTACCAGCGGAGGATCAGGTTCTCCCACGTTTCCTCAGCCTGTGGTCCGTAATCGATGGGGCCGAGGTCACGGTTGAGTGTCGTCATCATGTGGGACCACGGCCCGACCACGAGCCGGTGCTGCCCGCGAAGTCGCTCGGGCCCGTTGGCTTCGAGACCTGCGAACTGCTTCACGGTCCCGATCACGCGGTCCCACCAACCCGTGAACATCGCCGCGGGAACTTTCACCTTTGGATGCACCCTGTCGAAGTGCCACAATTCAACGTTCTGTTCCCGGTAAAACTTCTTCAACTGTGGAGTCAGGGTCGAAAAAGGCTCGCCAGGAATATCTTCAAGAGGCAGGTACCAGATCCACTTGCCACGCTCGATCGCACACCACTGGTCGACAGCCTCGAACGGGGAGTGCGGCCCATGTTTCGCTCCGGCGCGCCGACGCATGTCTGCCGCCATCATGTACGACCATTCAAGCCTCCGGCCCGTCTCGAATATCCCAAAATTCATGTCGAGAGAGTGGGTGCCCATTCCGCTGGCGTGGATCGCCTTGAGCGAAGGCGGCTGCAACTCGGCCATGCGCCACGAAGTCCAGCCGTCGTAGGAATGGCCCCACGTGCCAACCTGCCCGTCGGAATGTGGCAGGCCCGCCGCCCACTCGACCGTGTCATACCCGTCCTCGGCATCACCACTGAGTTTGTTATCCATGAACTGCCAGATGAACTCACCCTCCGAGTCGTACCGGCCCCGCATATCCTGGCAGATCACCGTATAGCCATGTTCTGCGAGATTTCGGGCCGTGTT
>JASLNQ010000371.1 GCA_030745955.1 Dehalococcoidia bacterium
CACAACAAGAGCTGACGTAATGACCAGACGAACACATTACTGCAGTACGAGGCCAGTCTATGTTTGAGCATGATGTTCTGATTATCGGCGGGGGGCTCGCCGGCCTCCGCGGCGCAATCGAAGGTATCCGCGAAGGACTGAACGTCGCGGTCATCTCCAAGGTCCACCCGGTCCGCAGCCACTCGAATGCTGCACAGGGCGGAATCAACGCCGCACTCGCCAGCCGCGGTGACGACTGGGAAGACCACGCCCTGGCGACCGTAAAGGGCAGCGACTACTTGGCCGACCAGGACGCCGTCGAGGTGATGTGCAGGGAAGCTGGTGAGGCGCTGATCGAGCTCGAACACATGGGCGTTATCTTCAGCCGGAACGAAGACGGCAAGCTGGCCGTCCGGCGGTTTGGTGGGCAGCGCGTGGCCAGGACGTTCTTCGTCGGGGCGATCACGGGGCAGGCCCTGCTCCACGTGATGTACGAGCAGATCATCAAGAACCAGGCCCGGACCTACGAAGAGTGGTTCGTAACGAAGCTCATCATGGAGGGTGGTGCGTGCCGGGGCGTGGTGGCTATGGATATCAGGACGGGTGAACTGCACACGATCAGGGCCAAAGCCGTGATCATGGCGTCCGGCGGTGCCGGGCGTGCCTACGAGCCAACGGCACAGGCAGCGATCTGCACCGGCGATGGGCAGGCACTTGCCTACCGCGTCGGCTCTCCGCTGATGGACATGGAGATGATCCAGTATCACCCGACGACACTGCCGACCAACGGCGTGCTGATGTCGGAGGCGGCCCGCGGCGAGGGTGGCTACCTGCTGAACTCGAATGGCGAGCGGTTTATGGAGAAGTACGCCCCTGAGTACATGGAGCTTGCATCGCGTGACGTGGTGTCGCGGGCTGAACAGACCGAGATCAACGAGGGCAGGGGAGTCGACGGCTGTGTGCTGCTCGACCTCCGGCATTTGGGCCGGGATTTCATCAACGAGCGACTCGGCTACTTGCAGGAAGTCGCAACCGACTTCATGAGCGCCGACCTTGCCGAACAGCCGGTGAAGATCCGCCCTGGCATGCACTACAACATGGGCGGGATCAAGACCGATGTCGATGGAAAGACCGAGATCCCCGGTCTCTACGCCGCGGGTGAGGTTGCCTGCGTGAGCATCCACGGTGCGAACCGCCTGGGCGCCAACTCGCTGCTGGAAGCAGTGCTATTCGGTCGTCGGGCGGCGTCCGGGGTGATCGATTTCTTACGCAGTGGGGCAGAGAGTTCCACTGTCGACGATACAGAACGCGACGCCGAGGCCAGTCGGCTGCAGGAGATCCTGGACCGGCCCGCCGGCCCGCGTGCGGGGGGTGTGCGCCGTGAACTGGCGCTGGAGATGGACCAGAACATGGCGGTCTTCCGTGACCAGGCCGGTATGGAATCGGCCGCTGCGAAAGTGGCCGATCTCAAGACCCGGCTGCCGGGGGTGTCGGTCGACAACAAGGGCAAGGTGTTCAACATCGACCTGATCTCCGTGCTCCAGCTCGAGAACATGGTCGAGTCGGCCGAGGCCATCTGCGCCGGCGGCCTAGCCCGCACAGAGAGCAGGGGCGCACACACCCGGACCGATATCACCGAGCGTGACGACGAGAACTGGCTGAAACACACCCTGGCGTATCGGACGGAGGGTGCTCCCCGCATTGAAACAAGCCCCGTCACGATAACCAAATGGGAACCTGTGGAGAGGGTGTACTAATGAATATCACTCTCAGGCTCAAGCGGTTCGATCCCGAGTCAGCCGGATCGAACGGGACCGGCTCCGGCTTCCAGGATTACGACATCGAAGTCACCGACGTCAGTACTGTGCTCGACGCCATCATCAAGGTCCACGAAGAGATCGATGGCACCGTCGCCATGCGCTACTCGTGCCGGTCTTCGATCTGCGGGTCGTGCGGTATACGGATCAACGGCTCGGCCGGTCTCGGCTGCAAAACCCGGGTACGCGAGGTGACTGAAGAGGGCGGTATGGTTACCGTCGAGCCTCTCAACAACATGCCGGTGATCAAGGATCTGGTCAACGATTTCCAGCCGTTCTGGTCGAAGATCGACTCGGTTGACCCCTACCTGCGCACGACAGGCCCTGAACCCGAAACCGAGCGGCTAGCCTCCAACGAATCGATGGTCAGGCTGCTCACTGCGGTCAACTGCATCATGTGCGGTTGCTGCGTGTCGGACTGTACCGTCCTCGAAGTCGACTCCACGTTCGTCGGTCCGGCCGCCCTCGCCAAGGCATGGCGGTTCACCGAAGACCCGCGTGACGACGGACGCAATGAACGGCTCAAGACCCTCAACGACGAGTCGGGCGGTATGTGGGACTGCACACGCTGCATGATGTGCGTCGAGGTCTGCCCGAAGGAAGTCGCCCCGATGGACCGGATCATGGAGATGCGTGACGCCGCGATCGAAGCCGGCAACACCAACACCTCCGGCTATCGCCACA
>JASLNQ010000372.1 GCA_030745955.1 Dehalococcoidia bacterium
ACACAATGGCAATGGGGCACCGCGAGAGAGTTCTGAAGGCGCTGAACCACGAGGAGCCGGACAGGATTCCGTTCGATCTCGGGGGTACCAGCAACAGCTCCGTCCACATCGAGAAGTACCAGGAAATGAAGGCACATTTCGGTGTCGAAAAAGAGCGGTCGGAGGACGTCTGGGGCAACAAGTACCTCCAGTCCATCGTCATCGACGAGCCAGTCCTGCAGGCCCTCGACATCGACTTCCGCCACATCGCAGCGGGACCTTCCGACGCGGTATCGGAAACCGAACTCGAGGGTGGCGACTATAAGGACGAGTGGGGAGTGACCCGCCGCATGCCTGAGGGCTCCCTGTACTACGACGTCGTGGATTTTCCACTGTCGGGCACCATCACGATAAGCGACATCGTCAACTACCCCTGGCCCGACCCTACAGATCCCGGCTACACCCGCGGGCTGCGCGACCGTGCGCTCGCCCTGCGGGAAAGCACCGACTGCGCCATTGTGCTAAAAGTCCCGGCGCCTTTCGTGCACTCGACCCAGTTCCTGCGGGGCTTCGAGGACTGGTTCATGGACCTCGCGGCCGATCCTGCGCTGGCGGCAGCCCTGTTCGAGGCGAATGTCGAGGTAACGGCCGAACAGGCACGGCGAATGCTCGTGGAAGTGGGAGATATCGTCGATCTTGTTGCGATGGGCGACGATCTCGGCTTCCAGAACGGACCCATGGTTTCGCCGGATACCTACAGGCGATTACTGAAGCCATGGCACAAGAAATACTTCGACACCCTGAAAGCGGGCACTTCGGCGTTCATCCACTTTCACTCATGCGGTTCTATCAACCTGCTGCTCGACGACCTGATCGACATTGGGGTTGACGCGATCAATCCCGTGCAGGTGGCAGCGGGCGGCATGGACTCCGCCGACCTGGCAGCCGAGTTCGGCGACCGGGTGAGTTTCTGGGGCGCTATCGACACCCAGCATGTGCTGCCGAACGGGTCGACTGAAGAGGTGCGGGCGGAAGTGAAGAAGCGCATTGGGGATCTCGCCCCCGGTGGCGGATACGTGTTCAGTGCGGTGCATAACCTTCAGCCCGACGTGCCGTTCGAAAACATCCTCGCTATGTATGAAGCCGCAAACGAGTACGGGCGATATCCAATCGGCGGGTGAAGCGGATTTCTCTTCCGCGGGATTGAGCAGATCGGCGATTGGGCGCGACACCACCCCAGGTCCCTCCACTCCGGTCGGAAAATCGGGCGATTGCCCGAGGGTGCGGAGGCAAAGGCCAACCCGGGAATGCAAACAACGTTGACCGGGCCTTACAGCTAGTCCCAGAGCTTTTGAAGCAGGTCACGGCTCCGCATGACGGCAGCACCGGGATCAGCAAGGCGCGCCGAAGTTTCGAGCGCGACGACGAACTCGTTCGACTTGACCAGTTCGCCAACCGATCTGAAATCGAGTATCCCGGTCCCAACCTCCATGTGCTGATCCCGGACGTTACCCGCGCCTTCGGGTCCGCGGGCGTCGTGGACCTGGACGTGTGCTATTCGATCTCCGAAGGTTTCGATACCGGCAACGACACCACCGGACCCCCACGCATGCCCGACATCGAACGTAATGCCCACAGCGGGACTGGCGACAGCATCTACCGAATCCGCCAGTTCACCGTGCGAGCGGATAACCCAGCCCGGGTTGTAGTGCATGTTTTCGAGTCCGATCACCACCCCTGAACTCCCGGCAACAGGTGCGGCAGCGCTTACGAAGTCGAGATAGTGCTACATTCCCGCTGCGCGCTCGGCCTCGGAAGCCTCTTCCGGCTCAATTCCGGGTACATCGAGTTTGCCGGGGTGGAGGATGATCACCTCGACACCTAGATCGCCGGCAACCTTGATTTCGTCGATGAGTTCCGCAAGGTCGCGCTCGCGTGTGCCTGGGTCGTGTGAAGCCGGCAACAACGATGTCGGAGCGTGGTGGGTGTACGACAGGTCATGTTCACGTGCCATCTCCAGCAGCCATCCCCGCTCTGCCTGGCTCAAATCGACCAGCCGAATGCGGGGGGCATTGAACTCGACCCCACCGAACCCGTGCTCGATCGCCCACTCGACGGCGAACCGGGCCGAAGAGGGGTTGCCGATAGCAGATGTAGCGAAACTGAACGTCGTCATGGTCACCCGATTGTTTCCTGATTCAACGCGCACCGAGTCGATCACTATATCGACTCCCCCGTTCGAGTCGCTTGCCCGCAAGGCCCGGAACTGGCTGCTCTGGCCTGCATGGCTTCTCTGCCCGTCAGCGCAACACCCGGACTCAGCCGGAACATTTAGCCGGTGAAACGTGCCCGGAGTACACGATGAAGCCTCCTGGGTCCTATCGGATAAACTCGGCACGATGACCGAAGAAAAGCTGAACCTGATTGGCTCTGTTGACATGATCGAAATCGGTCTCGTTTCATCGGTGTCGTAAGTGCTGGGAAAATGGAGCGTTGGG